>JAICVP010000097.1 GCA_025935275.1 Thermoleophilia bacterium | reverse complement strand
TACAACCGGCCCAATCATTTGGCGGGGGCTGACGACCATGGGCGGCAGACTCGTGAGAATCCGGTTACAGGGTGGTCGCCGGAGGTTCCTGCGGCAAGCAGCAACTTTGACGGAGCCACTCCCACAAGGCAGCAGAGGGGGTGCGCGCCTGGGTGGAGGACACCACCGTGGTCGCGTTGAAACGTTCACGGTTGTCTCGCAAGCTGAAAACTGAGGCTCACGCGGTGCCCATTTTGGAAAGGCGATGGAAAGCAACGAAGGCAAGGGGGACCACTAGGGACAAACCGAAGTCTGCGGGGACAGCGAAGATTGCGCCGTACGTCATCAACGGCGGGCAGTGGCATACCGCAGAGCCTGTTTCAGACGCGGGAGGTCGCTGGTTCGATCCCAGCTGCGCCCACTACCGAAAGCCCTGCAAATTCGCTTTATCCGGGATTACTGGTGCCTGAGTGCAGGCAAGGTGAAGGATAGTTTGGAAAGGAAATGGAAAGCGGCCGTTCGAACACCGGTCGGCATTTCCAGAAATCGCGCAGCTGGTCGCCGGGCTCATAATCCAGAGGGTCGCCGGTTCGAATCCCGTATGGGCCTCCTGACCCTGTCTGGATACGCGAAAATCGCATGGTTGCGTGAGCCAGGTTGGCCAGAGATTCAAGAAAAGCGCGTCCGGTGCAGACCTCGGTGCAGACCTCCAAGAGTGACGCAAATCCCTGCCGACGACGCTGAAGGTCGTCTCGCTAGTTGTTGTCAAATGGATGGGGCTTGTCAGGGATCGAGCAATTCGAGCGCAGCCTCGACGTCGTAGCCGAGCGCAAGCGCGACCTTCGGCGCCGACGAGACCACCTGAGCGGCCCCGGTCACCGGGGTCACCGCCCCGAGGGTGGCGACAATATCGGCGTTGGTCGCGCCGGCGGCGAGGGCCAGTGCTACGGCGTGCTGGACCGAGGAGGCCGCCGCGTCGACTGCGATCGTCGCAGCGAACCGTGCGAGCGCAACGGTTCGTTGGTCGAGAGCGCAGGCGCCCGGCGCGTTCTCGTCGCCCAGGAGCACGCTGACAAACGCCTCGTCATGGACGGCGAGCCGGCGGAGGTGCTGCTTGTAGTTGTCCATCGCGACCCTGACATTCGAACCTTCCGAGGCTGCGCGTACCTCATCCCTTTTGGATGAGATTTGCGACTGGAGGCAAGATCGAGCTCTCCAGGAGCCCCACTTCGATAGCGCGCTCGATCGCCTCGCTGCGCGAGGACGCGCTCAGCTTGCGGTAGATCGAGACGGCTTCCGTCTTGACGGTGTTGCGCGAGATGAACAGGCGGGTTGCGATCTCCGGGAAGGTGAGGTGGGTTGCGAGGTACGGGAGCAACCGCAGCTCCGCGCCCGTCAGGCTCATTGCCCAGGCGCCCGTCGGTCCTGAGCTCGCCGTGACGTGGTCGCCGAGCTCTCGAAGTTCCGCGACAAGGGTGCCGAGGTCGGGGCGGAGCTCGACCACGCGCTCGGTCTCGGTCAGCACGGTGCGGGCGGCGGCGGCCTCACCGAGCGCGAGGTGGGCGCGCACCAGCTCGATCCCGATCTCGACGGTCAGCCAGGGAAGGCCGTGGTCGAGGAGAGGGCGCAGCCGATGGGCGCGTGCGAGCCACGCGCGCGCGTCCTCCCGCCTTCCCTCATGGAGCGCAACGCGCGCGCTCACCACGTTGGCAAGCGCGCTGGTCGAGTACTCGCCGAGAGCATGCGTTTCGACTAGATCCTGCGCCGCATCTGCGTGCCGGCCGGCCTCGCCCCAGGCACCTTGCCGAGCTGCGAGGAGCGCGAGGTGGGCGTGTGCGACGAAGACGTCCTCGAAGGCGCCGCCGACGAGCCCGGTCTCGATCGTCGCTTCGAAGTCCTCGGCTGCGCGCTCCGTTTCGCCGAGCAACGCATGCGCGATGCCCCGAGCGCCCAGCGCTACCGGGATCCAGGGGCTCTCGGATGCGAGCTGATCGAGCGCCAGGTTCGCGTCCGCTAAAGCGCGGTCGACACCGTTTCCCATCATGTGCGCTCGGAGCGTGGCGACCCACGGCGCGATCGTCGCGCTGCCGTCCGACAGCGGGATCGCCGAGGTTGCTCCGTCGGCGAGGGCGAGCCACCTCTCGGCTTCCTCGGGCCGTCCGGTCAGCGCGCGGAGCCACGCCCCGTAGACAGCGAGCGCCGGATAGTCCGCGAATTCGTCTTCGCCGAACCATGAGAGCCATTCTTCCGCGGTCTCCATTCGACCGTCGTAGTAGGCAGGCAGGAGGAGAGCGTCGACCAGGCCGGCGACGGTGCGCTTGTCGCCGGCAGCGTTTCCGTACACGAGCGCCTGCTCGGGCAGCTCGTTCGCCAGGCACCAGGCCATCGCGCGCCGGTTGAGCGCGGGCCCGATGTCGGGCTCGCTGTGCTCGAACTCGTTCCGCAACAGCTGGCCGAACAGGTGGTGGTAGCGGTACCACTCACCGCGCCTGTCCAGGCCCACGATGAAGCCGTTCGCGCGCTCGAACGTCTCGAGTGTGAGAGCCGACCCCGTCGTTTCGAGCACGGCGTCACAAAGTGCGCCGCACATGCGCTCGAGAATGGAAGTGTGGGTGAGGAACTGGGCGTCGGCCACCGGAAGACGCGAAAGGAGCTCGAGTCGGAAGTAGTCGGAGACGAAACGGTCATCGCCCGAGAAGGTGCCCACGCTCGCTGCGCCCGTTGCGCCCGCCTGAATCGAAAGGGCGGCGAGGTAGAGCCCTGCGGGCCAGCCCTCCGTCCGCTCGGTCAGCTGGGAGAGCTCGCCGGCTTCGAGCTCGACGCCCGCAGCTTTCAGCAGCTGATCGGCCTCCTGCTTGTCCAGGCGGAGGTCAGCCACGCCGACTTCGTGCACCTGGCTCTGCATCCGCCACCGCGCGATTGGCAGTGTCGGCTCCTCCCGGCTCGTGACCGCGATCAACGAGCCGGCCGGAACATACGGGACGAGCTCGGCCAGCACTTCCAGGCAGGACGGCTTCCTCACGGTGTGCAGGTCGTCGAGCACGAGCACGAGCGGCCTGTCGACTGCCGCCAACGCGGCTCCGACACGCATGACGCGTGTCGCTTGTCCGGTTCGGCTCGGGCCCGAGAGCGCGTCGAAGATCGCCGAGGGGAGCGGCTCGACCCCATGGATCGCTGCGGCGATATAGCGCAGAAAGACAAGGGGGTCGTCGTCTCGCCCGTCGAGTTGGACCCACGCGAACGGACGGGAGTCAGCCTCGGCCCACCGCGCCAGCAGCGTCGTCTTCCCGTACCCGGCGGGTGCGACCACGGTTGCGACCGGGACGCGCGTCGCGCGGAGCTGCGCGATGACGTCCGTTTTCGCAACCGTGCCGGGCCGCACCAACGGCGCAGCCAGCTTGACCTCCAAAAGGTCGAAAGGAACTTGCGTGATCGACAATCGGAGTTCAGGATCGCACAGGGGCGCTCAACAACCTCCCCTATTGCACCCTTTTCACCCAGGTGGCGACAAATGACGTAGTCGTGCCGTCATTTCGTCCGTGCTAGCGACGAAACGAGTCAGACCCGGTGAGCCGGAGGGCGAAATCGCCCCTTCTTATGCGCCTTTCTCACTCAGGCGTCAGTCGAGGAGGTGGATCGTAAATGCGGTCGCGAATCCAAGCGTCACCATGATTCCGACAAGCTTGCCACCGTGCTCGAACGCCTCCGGCATCATCGTGTTCGCGAGCATGGTGAGGATCGCTCCGGCCGCGAACATGAGCACGAAGGCGACCACTTCCGGCGAGGAGTCCTGGAACAGGCCGTAGCCGGCCATCGACGCCAGGGCGGAAACCACCGTTATCCCGATCCACATCCAGAGGATTCGGGACTTCACCCAACCGCTGCTGAGAAGGCCGGCCGTCGATGAGATCGACTCGGGCAGGTTGGAGATGAAGACGGCAGCAAGATAAGCGGCGCCCACAGCCCCCCCTTCGAAGATCGTCAAGCCGATCACCATCGATTCGGGGATTCCGTCGAGCACGGTTCCAAGGACGATCGACAGCGGTGAGCCGCCGCCATTCTCCTCGGCCCCGGTCGGATCCTTGCGGTCGCCGCCGCCGAGTCGGTCGATCAGCCGGTCGCCGAAAAAGAACACCAGGCAGCCGGCGAAGATTCCGGTAATCAGTGCTCCGTGGCCGGTCGACTTCGCGGCCGCCGCGTCGACGAGGTCGAACGCGACTGCGCTGATCAGCACTCCTGCGCCGAAGCCCATGATCAGCCCGATCACGCGCAAAGGGATGCGGATCCAGAGCGCAATGAGGGAGCCGATCACGAGCGATGACGCCGACAGCAGCCCCCAGCCAAATGCAGCGCCCATCTAGCGCCTCGGTTCCGCAGCGGGCAGGACGGCGATCGAGCGTCGCTTCATCGGGCGAGCGTGGACGAACGACGGACTCCCGGCCTCGTCCAATCGGGGTGATTTCGCCCGTGTCGCGTTCGGCGCGGCGTTTCATCCCAACCGGGTGATGGGTGAACGGCTCCAGGCGCATACGGTCCCTCGCGTCAACAGCACCATTAGGGAGGACGTGTCATGACAACGGCGGAACATCCAAACGCCACGGTTCCGGACAGCGTGGAGGTGCCGCGCGTCGGCGCGCTGCGGTACGAGCTGGGATTCCCCACCCCCGAGACGTCGCAGAAGCTCTTCGACGAGATGGACTTCCAACGCGCGGTGCAGGCCTATCTGTGGGCCTACCCGGCAGTGTCGTTCGAGTCCGTCCGACTCGCACTCAAGGAGGACCTGGGCATCGGCTTCAACGACCTGGGCATTGCCGACAACTTCGTCGGCCCCGAGTCGCTTTGGCTCACGGCCAACGACACGACGATCTACGCCGTCATCAACATCGACGTCGCCGAGGGTCCAGTCGTGATCGAGATCCCGCCCGGAGCGATCGTCGGCCTCTTGGACGACTTCTGGCAGCGCAACCTCATCGACGTCGGCCTGCCCGGGCCCGATGCGGGTAACGGCGGCAAGTTCCTCCTGCTGCCACCGGGCTACGACGGCGACGTTCCGTCCGGTTACTACGAGGTTCGGGCAACGATGCACAACCTCAACCTCTTGGTGCGCGGCATCATCGTCGACAACGACGTGCCCGACGCCGTCGAGCGCATCCGGAACGTCAAGGTCTACCCGTGGAGCGAGCGAGAAGACCCCAAGCCGAACAACATCATCTCGATCTCGGGCGCGCTGATCGACACGACTCCCCCCGGCGGCATCGAGTACTGGAAGCGACTGGCGGCTGTCATCGACAACAATCCTGTGCAAGAGCACGACCGCTTCTTCATGGCGATGCTGAAGCCGCTGGGGATCGAGAAGGGCCAGCCGTTCGAGCCTGACGCCAGGCAGACGGCCATCCTCGAGGACGCCGCCGTGCTCGGCGATGCGATGGCACGCAATGTGATGTACGAGGGCTCCCAGCGCGAAACCGGTGTCACCGCTTTTCCGGGCACGCAATGGGACTGGGTGTTCTACCCCGTGACGCCGAGCCAGGAGGCAGAAAACTACAGCCAGCTCGACGAGCGGCTGCAATACACCTACGGAGCGATCTACCTGTCGCCCGCCCTCGGAGTGATGAAAGCCGGTCCCGGGGGGCAATACATCCAGGCCTTCAGGGACAAGGACGGCAACCACTTCGACGGTGGCGAGTCCTACCGCCTGCACGTGCCCGCGAACCCTCCGGCTGCGGCTTTCTGGTCCGTGACGCTGTACGACACCGCAACGCGTTCCTTGCTCCAGAACCCGACTAACGACGCGGCCCACGCGTCCTACGATGAGCTCGAGACGAACGCGGATGGATCGTTCGACATGTATTTCGGGCCCACAGCGCCGGAAGGCCAGGAGAGGAACTGGATCGAGACGGTTCCCGGCAGGGGCTTCTACCCGATGTTCCGCCTCTACAGCCCCACTGAGGGCTTGTTCGACGGCACATGGGTACTCCCCGACGTCGAGCTGACCTGACGATGATCGACGCCCCAACGAGGAGGTGACCGAGATGTCCGTTTCCAGCGAAAGACTTAATTCGGTCGCAACGCCGGACCAGCTCGAGACCAGGCTCGGAACGCTCGAGCTCGTCGACGGGGTTCCGACGCGCGAGACGGCCGAGACCGTGTACGACCACCTCGACTTCACGCACGCCCTGAACGCGTACCTCAACGGCTTTCCGGGGGCGTCGACGCAGGCGATCCGCAAGGGCTTCCACGAGGCGGGAGTGGAGGACAACGCGGTCCTGATCTTCTCCGAGTTGATGGGGTCGGAGTCGCTGTTCCTGACCGCGAATGCCGACACGGTCTACTTCATCAGCTTCATCGATCTCTCCTCGGGACCGATGGTGGTGGAGACTCCTCCGTTGGCGCTCGCGCTGTTCGACGACATGTGGTTCCAGTGGATCGTCGACTTTGGCCTGCCGGGCTACGATCGCGGCGAAGGCGGCCGTTTCCTGCTCGTCCCGCCGGGCTACGAGGGCTCCCTGCCGGACAGCGGCCTGAACGTCCGGCACTCGCGCACGATGAGGGCGATCCTGCTCGGGCGGTCCTTCATCAACGAGAACCCGGGCCAGGACCCCGCTCCGACCGCCGAGCTCATCAAGAGCACGCTGAAGATCTACCCGTACGTCCAAGGCGGCTGGGGGACGAGCATCGGGACGCTGCTCGAGGGTCATGTGCAGCCCAACCTGCAGCCGAATGGGCAGCCCGACCTGAAGCCGCCTGAAATCCCCGAGACGACGTTCATCGAGGGCAGCGGGCTCGCGCTCAACACGATCCCGCCGAGCGACTTCGGCTTCTTCGAGCTGCTGAACGAGCTGGTCCAGGACGAGCCCGCAGGCAGCAACACCAACATCGAGCTGATGGGAGACCTGGCCGCCATCGGGATCGTCAAGGGCAAGCCCTTCGAGCCGGACGAGCGGATGCGGGGGATCCTCGAGGACGCGGCAGCCGTGGGCAGCGCCACTTCGCGGACCCTCGTCTTCGACGCGCGGGCATCTGAGGGATTCGGCTTCTACGACGACGAATCGGCGTGGGGAATCCCGCTCTGGGTCGGCGGATACAGCTTCGAGACACCGCCTCCCCTCGTGACCGAGAAGGGGATAGAGCCGCTGCCCAGGACCGGCGCCCGGACACTGAACGCCCGGACATCGTTCTTCTACGCCTACACGGGAATCACGCCCGCCATGTGCATGCGGCTCACCGGGGTCGGGTCGCAGTACATCGTCGCTTTCAGGGACAGCGAAGGGGAACCCCTCGACGGCGCCAAGACCTATCGGGTGACGCTTCCGCCCGACATCCCGGAGGCGCGCTTCTGGTCGCTGACCCTCTACGACAACCAGACGCGCTCGATGCTGCAGACACCGCAGCGTTTCCCCCGCGCCGGCAGCCAATCCCACCCGACTCCCGCGGCGACCGCGGATGACGATGGTTCGACAACGATCGTGTTCGGCCCGGAGCGGCCCGCGGATACCCCCGAGGGCAATTGGATTCAGACGGATCCTGACAAGGGCTTCTTCCCGATCCTCCGGCTGTACAGTCCACTCCAGCCCTACTTCGACAAGACCTGGCGGCCGAGCGAGATCGAAGAGATCGCATGAGCTCGGGGAAGAAAATCACCCGTGCCGGAGCCGCCGTGATCGTTGCCGTGTTGGTCTCGATCTTGGCTCTCGGCTGTGGATCCGACAATGAAGTCAGCGTGCCGACTGGGGCGGCCACGACCAGCGGCGCTTCCGGTACCGTCGTGGCCGGCCTCCAGGCCGCCCAGG
>JAICVP010000236.1 GCA_025935275.1 Thermoleophilia bacterium | reverse complement strand
GCGGTGCAGCTGGAGAAGCTGAAGAACGTCGAGGTGATCACGAACACGGAGCTCTCAGCGAAGGGCATCCGGGAGTACGGCGCCGAGATCGTCGTCGTGGCGACCGGCGCGCGCTGGTCCACCGACGGGCTGAACGCCTACACGCACGCCCCCATCCCCGGAGCGGACGCGTCGCTCGCCCACATCCTCACTCCCGAGCAGATCATGCTCGAGGGCAAGCCCGTGCCCGGGAAGCGCGTCGTCGTCTACGACGCGGAGGGCTACTTCACGGCCGCCGGACTGGCGGAGAAGCTCGCCGGGGAGGGCTACGAGGTGGAACTGGCGACGTGCCTCGACCGTATTGCCCCGGTCACGGATGAGACGCTCGAGGGCCCCATGCTGCGCCAGCACCTCCACCAGGTCGGCGTGCGCCAGCGTGCAGGCTTCGCCGCCACCGAGATCGGCGAGGGCTTCGTCCGTGGAACCGACGAGTTCGGCGAGCCGGTCGAGCTCGCGGCCGACGCGGTCGTGCTCGCGACGCAGCGGCTCTCCAACGAGGCGCTTTATCTGGAACTGGCCCAGGATCTCGAGGGGCTGCGGGCCGAGGGGATCGAGGCGCTCTACCGGATCGGTGACTGCGTCGCCCCGAGGATCGTCGCGGAGGCGTCTTACGACGGCCACCGCCTCGCCCGCGAGATCGACTCGGAAGATCCGGCCACGCCGCTTCCCTACACCCGCGAGCGGATCGTCCTCGAGTCGGCGGCGATCGGCTCCTAGACCCATGCGGGCGGTCGGGGCGGTTCTGTGCGCGCTCGCGCTTCTCGCCGGCTGCTCGTCGGGAGAGGAGAACGCGACGACGCAGGCGCAGCCGCAGACCGAGCCGCAGGCTACGGAGACCTCGGGAGGAGGTGGTATGGCCTTCACGGAGGTCCTGGACGGGCTCGATTCGCCGCTCGGCATCGCGTCGACGCCGAGCGAGCCGGACCGCCTCTACATCGTCGAGCAGCCGGGCACCGTGCGTGTGGTCGAAGGCGGGAAGCTCCTGCCCGACCCGTTCCTCGACGTGCACGACGAGATCGTGAGCGGCGGCGAGCAGGGCCTCTTGTCGCTCGTCTTCGACCCCGAGTACGAGTCCACCGGTCTCTTCTACGTGAACTACACCGACACGAACGGCGACACCCGCGTGGTCGAGTACCACGCGACCGAAACAGGAGCGCCTGCGAAGCAGCGGGAGCTTCTGTTCGTCGATCAGCCGTATGCGAACCACAACGGCGGCCAGCTCGCCTTCGGTCCGGACGGTCGGCTCTACGTCGGCATGGGCGACGGTGGGGCTGGCGGCGATCCCGAGAACCGGGCGCAGAACCTCGACGAGAAGCTGGGCAAGCTCCTCTCGCTCGACGCCGACCCCGACGTGCGCGAGAAGGACTGGATGATCGAGGGCTACGGGTTACGCAATCCCTGGCGCTTCTCGTTCGACCGCGAAACGGGCGACCTCTGGATCGGCGACGTCGGCCAGGGCGCCTGGGAAGAGATCGACCACAGGCCGAGGGACAGCCCCGGCCTCGAGAACTACGGCTGGGACGTCTACGAGGGCACTCACGGCTTTGAGGACAAAGACCCGAGCCCCGCCGGCCGGCTCGTCATGCCGGTGTACGAATACAGCCACCACAACGGATGCTCCGTCACAGGCGGCTACGTCTACCGGGGAGAGGGCGTTCCCGATGCCGTCGGCCGCTACTTCTTCGGCGACTACTGCAGCGGTGCGGTGTCGAGCCTCGTTCTCGAGAACGGCGAGGCGCTCGACGTTCGCAACTTCGCCCACATAGACGAACTGAGCGCGTTCGGCGAGGACGCGGACGGCGAACTGTACGCCGTGTCACTCGAGGGGAAGCTCTACCGGCTCGAGGCCGGCTAGCGGAGCCCGATGATGACCGGCCGGCCGGTCGGGGCGCCGAGCGGCGACAGGCTCGGGTTCAGTGCGTAGAGCTGCGCCAGCGAGATCCCCTTCGACGCTGCGATCCCTGGAGGTGTGTCACCGCGCTGCGCGGTGTAGAGCACGGGCTGGGGCCCGGTCGGGACGACGGCCGCGGCCTCTGAGCCTCTGCTCGGAAGCACCGGCGAGAGGATCAGGTAGGCGATCGCTACGGCGACCGCATACCCCGTGATGGCGACGAACCGCGTCCCCTGGCGCACGGCCACGGCGGCGATGTCGTGAGAGGTCGCGCGGGGATGGACGTAAGCCATGTGAAGGCTTCATGCACGTCCAGGCCGTTCCTCAAACGCGATCCAGCTACGCTCCGTTCGTGGCCGACCGACGCACCAAATGGGAAGAAGACAACGCGTCGCCGCTCAACCCGTGGGCGATCTTCGCGACGGCGGTGCTCTTCCTATTCCTCGCCGGCCTTGCGGTTCTCTTCGCGCTGACCTAGGCGACGAGCGCGGGCCGGCCTTCGAGCTCCGCCTGAAGCTCTTCGCAGACCCGCTCGGCGACCGCCACGAACGCCCTGGCCGCGGGCGCGTGATAGCGGTCCTTGTGCCAGGCGATGCCGATCTCTCGCGGCGGGACGCGAGCGTCGACGGGCAGCGCCAGGACGCTGTCGTCGCGGGTCTCGACGGTCAGGCGCGGGACGAGCGCGGAGCCGACGCCCGCCGCGACCATGCCTTGAATGGTGGTGTTGTCGTCGGAGCGGAAGACGATGTGCGGCTCGAGGCCCGTGCCGCGGAAACGCTCTTCCACGGCATGGATGCTGCGGCACTGGCGATAGCCGATCAGCGGAACCGCGGCGATCTCCTTCAGGCTCGGCGGGTTTTTCGAGCCGGCTAGCGGGGAGTCGGGGCGGACGAGGAGGACGTACGGGTCCTCCATCAGCATGCGCGTGTCGAAGGGGCCGTCGTCCAAGGGCAGCATGACGAAGGTGAGGTCGAGCTCGCCTCGCTCCACGAGCCCGAGGAGCTCGGCGTCGTCCGTCGACTCGGTCAGCTGAATCGAAACGAGCGGCCACGCGGCCGCGAACTCGAGCATCACGCGGGGGAGGACCCGGGCGCCGACGCTCTGGTACGTACCGACGCGCAGGGTTCCCGCCGAGCCTTCAGAGTAGGCGGCGAGGTCGGCCTGCGCGGCCTCGAGGCGGGCGACGATACCTTCCGCATGGCCGAGCAGAAGCTTCCCCGCGTCTGTCAGGGAGACGGGGCGCGGACCGCCCGGGCGTTCGACCAGGCGCTCACCGACGATGCGCTCGAGCGCTGCGATCTGCTGGCTGACCGCCGACTGCGAGTACCCGAGCGCAACTGCAGCCCCTCCGAACGAGCCCTCGCGGGCGACCGCTTGCAGCGCGGCCAGGTGGCGCAATTCGACGCCGAGCCATCCATCAGGTTTCATGATCGACTCGAATCATAACTCGATTTGCGCTTATGGAATTGCTCTGCCACGGT
>JAICVP010000298.1 GCA_025935275.1 Thermoleophilia bacterium | reverse complement strand
GGCCTCGGTGACGTCGCGGCCGAGGAGCTCCTGCTCCCGGTAGCCGGTCAGCTCGAAGACGCCCTGGCCCGCCGCGATGATCCGCCGCTCCTGGTCGCAGACGACGAACCCGGTGCCGGGCGCGGGGTAGTAGTCGTCGAGCAGCTCGAAGAGGAAGCCGAAGCCGCAGTGGGAACAGCCGACGGCCTCGTTCGTGAGGTCCTCGCGGCGGTCGTGGTCGATCGACCTGCGCCTGCAGTTGGGGCAGATGAAGTACGGCACGTCCGGGGAAGAACTACCAGTTACGCGGCGTTGCGAGCGCCGCTTCGGGCTGCCCGTGCTGGGCGGCCAGCCAGCGCTCTGCATCGAGCGCGGCCATCGTCCCCGAACCGGCGGCCGTGACCGCCTGGCGGTAGACGTGATCCTGGACGTCGCCGGCGGCGAAGACGCCCGCGACATTGGTCTCCGTGGACTTGCCCCTCGTGATGATGTAGCCGGCCTCGTCCATGTCGAGCTGGCCGCGGAAGAGCGCGGTGTTCGGGTCGTGCCCGATGGCGACGAAGAGCCCGTCGGTCTTCAGCTCGGTCTCCTCGCCGGTCTTGACGTTGCGGACGAGGACGCCGGTCACGCTGCCGTTGTCGGTGCCGAGAACGTCCTCGACCACGGAGTCGAGGACGAACTCGATGCGGTCGTTCGAGCGGGCGCGGTCGACCATGATCGGCGAAGCGCGGAAAGACTCGCGCCGGTGAATGACCGTGACCTTGGGCGCGAACTTGGCGAGGAAGGTTGCCTCCTCCATCGCCGAGTCGCCGCCTCCGACCACGACCACTTCACGGTCCTTGAAGAACGCTGCGTCGCACACGGCGCAGTAGGAAACGCCGCGGCCCTGCAACGTCTTCTCGGACTCGAGGCCGAGCTGGCGTGCATTCGCGCCGGTCGCGACGATGACCGACTCCGCGCGGTACTCCGTGTCGCCGACCCAGACGCCGAACGGCCGCTCGGAGAAGTCGACCTTCGTCACGTCGTCGGTGATGAACTCCGTGCCGAACCGCTCCGCCTGCTTGCGGAAGTCCTGCATCATCTCGGGCCCGAGGATCCCGCTCGGGTACCCTGGGTAGTTCTCCACGTCGCTCGTGATCATCAGCTGGCCGCCCCAGGCGAAGCCTTCGATGACGAGCGGGTTGAGGTTTGCCCGCGCGGCATAGAGGGCCGCGGTATAGCCGGCGGGACCTCCGCCGATCACGATCACTTCGCGCACGTCGCTCAAGCTCTTCGCGTCCTTTCCGTTCTCGGAATTCATGCTTCTACGTAATAAACGGTTTCACCGGGCCGATTGTTCCTGCTCGTGTAGTTTCCGTGCCTCCGGAAACGTACTGCTGGTAGCCGATGGCACGCACGATCACCTGGGACGAGCTACGAGACCTGGCGGGCTTCGAGGCCGAGAAGGGCTGCGCGATCAGCCTCTACCTGGGCCTGGATCCGAGCGTGACGCCCACGCCGGGCGACGCCGTCACGAGGCTCCACTCGCTGCTGGACGAGGCCGCAAAAGGTGACGGCGCCAACCGGCGCGACCTGACGCACGACCAGCGCCTCGGGCTGAAGAACGATTTCGAGCGCATCCGCTCCTTCTACGCAAACGAGTTCGAGCGCGATGGCGCGCACGGGCTGGCCATCTTTTCCTCCGGCCTCGACAACATCTGGCGAACGCTGCCGCTCACCGAAGCCGTGCAGGATCAGGTCAAGGTCAGCGGCACGCTGTACCTGGCTCCGCTCGTGCCGCTGGTCGGGCGCGGGGAAGGGGCGCTCGTGGTCGTGGTCGGCCGCGAGCTCGGCCATTTCTACCGCCTGCGCGGGGGTCGGCTCCAAGATCTCGCGGATCACACCGAAGAACAGTCCGGCCGCCACGACCAGGGAGGCTGGTCGCAGGCGCGCTATCAGCGCCACATCGAGACGAAGGTGCGCGGCCACCTCCACGAGGTCGCCGAGGCCCTCGACCGGTTGGTGCGCCGGCTGCGCGATGTGCAGGTCGTGGTCATCGCCTCGGAGGAGACCCGCGCCGAGTTCGAAGAGCTCCTCTCGCACGACGCGGCGGCCGCGGTGGTCGGCTGGACCTCGGCCGAGGCCCACGCGGCGCCCGCCGAGCTGCTCGAAGTCGCCGCTCCCGTGCTCGACCGCTACCGCGCGGAGAAGGAGGTCGACGTCGTGGCCCGCTGGGAGGAGGAGGCCGGTCGAAACGGCCGCGCCGCCGCCGGCTGGGAACAAACGCTCGAGGCTGCGTCAGATGCGCGGGTCGATCTGCTGCTCTTCCAGGACGGCGTCGATCACGAGGCTTTCCGCTGCCCTCGCTGCGGCCGGGTCGCCGTCGGAGGGGGGACGTGTCCGCTCGACGGCACCAGCATGGAGGTTTCCAGCGACGGGCTCGATCTTGCGGTGCACCAGACCCTCCTGCACGGAGGCCGTGTCTGGGCCGTGAGGCATCGCCAGGATCTCGGGCCGGTCGAGGGCATCGGCGCCCTTCTTCGGTACTAGGCCGTCCCTAGGCTGCATCGAGCGCCCGGGGGAGCTCCTGCATGGACTCTCCCTCTGAGGGCTCGAGCT
>JAICVP010000321.1 GCA_025935275.1 Thermoleophilia bacterium | reverse complement strand
CGCTATGCCGGCTACTCGACCTGTTTCCGCCGCGAGGCGGGCGCGGCCGGGAAGGACACGCGCGGGATGTTCCGAGTGCACCAGTTCGACAAGGTCGAGATGTTCGTCTTCTGCCTCCCAGAGGAGTCGCCCGACCAGCACGAGTTTCTGCTGTCTGTGGAGGAGGAGCTCGTCAAAGAGCTCGAGGTGCCGTACCGCATCGTCAACGTGGCAGCCGGCGATCTCGGCGCCGGCGCGACGAAGAAGTACGACATCGAGGCCTGGTTTCCGAGCCAGGAGCGCTACCGGGAGATCACGTCCACCTCGAACACGACGGACTTCCAGGCGCGGCGCCTCGGCGTCCGCTACCGCACGGACAGCGGGCTCGAGCCGGTGCATACGCTGAACGGGACGGCGGTGACCGCGCGCGTCCTACTCGCGATCATGGAGAACACCCAGGACGCCGACGGCAACTGGAGCGCACCTGCGGCTCTGAAGGAGTTCGGGGCTCCGTAGCGGTCTCGCGCAAGCTCATCCTCGCGGCGGCGCAGAGCCCGCGCGTGCGATCGTTCGTGGGCAAGCACGGGATGCAGCTCGGCGCGGCCCGCTTCGTCGCCGGGGAAAGTCTCGACGAGTGCGTCGCCGTCCTCAGGCGCCTGAACGACCAGGGGCTCCACGCGAACACGACCATCCTCGGCGAGGACGTCGAGGACGAGGGCGAGGCGCGTGCCGTCGCCACCGAGTACGAGGGCGTCCTCCAGCGTCTGCACGACGAGAAGCTGCGCGCGAACGTGGCGCTGAAGCTCACGCATCTAGGGCTCGACCTCGGAGAGGAGATCGCCTACGAAAACGTGCGCCGCGTCGTCGAGAAGGCCGCTGAGCTCAGCAACTTCGTCCGGATCGACATGGAGTACTCGGCGGTGGTCGACCAGACCCTCGCCGTCTACCGCCGTCTCCGCGAATCCGGGCTCGACAACGTGGGCACGGTGCTCCAGTCCTACCTCTACCGAGCGGAGGACGACCTCGAGTCCCTCCTCCCGCTGGAGCCGAACCTGCGCTTCGTCAAGGGCGCCTACCTCGAGTCGCCGGAGGTCGCCTACCCCGAGAAGTCCGACGTGGACGCGGCGTACGTCCGCCTGATCGAGCGCTCGCTCCGGGGCCCCGGGTACACGGCGATCGCCACGCACGACGAGCGGCTCATCGACCGCGCGATCGCGTTCGCCGAGGAGGAGAGCATCGCCCGCGACCGCTTCGAGTTCCAGATGCTCTACGGCGTCCGGCCGAAGCTCCAGCTCGAGCTGGCCGAGCGGGGATTCAAGGTGCTCGTCGCCACACCGTTCGGTCCGCAGTGGTTCCCCTACCTGATGCGCCGCCTGGCCGAGCGGCCAGCGAACCTGGGCTTCTTCCTGAAAAGCGCGATCCGCCGCTAGCCTTCGGTACGGCGGGGTGCCTGAGCGGTCGAAAGGGGCGGTCTTGAAAACCGTTGGGCGCCGAAAGGTGTCCCGTGGGTTCGAATCCCACCCCCGCCGTTTCGCGCTGGTTCAGTAGCGCAAGTCGTCGGTGCCGTACGTCGTGAGCGCGTAGACAACGATCAGATTCAGCGTGATCAAGAGGACGCTCGCCAGCGGGTAGCTGAAGATCCAGAAGATGTTCAGCACCGCGCCGATGCAGCCGACGAAGATGCCGACCCCGAACGCCCAGGCCGCGCGCTGCCAGATGAAGAAGCCCGTGACGATCAGGCCGATGCCGAGGATCAGATAGAGCCAGCCCCAGGCCTCGAGATTGTTGTTCCAGAACAGGGCGTCGACGGCGGTGTCCTGAGTGCGGATCGCCCAGAGACCGTCGAGGAACTGCATCGTGCCCGCAACCATCAGAAGAATCGCAGCGAAGGCCACCCATCCGCGCCCCGCTGGTCTAGTCGTCGTCGTACTCAAGCCTGCTCCTTTCACCGCTTGTGACCCCGACGGCCAGATGGTGCAGCCGCGGCCGGACGGACCACCTCAAAACGAGCGAGTCGGTGAAAGGTCGCCGGGTGCTTTTCATTCCGCGCGCGGCTGGGTCAGTGCTTCCAGCGCGCAGCGGAGCGGCCCGCCGAAGCGGGCCGCATCCCTAACGCGAGTCGGCCGGCGCCTAGGTCGCCGTCGGAGCCGTGACCGGCTGGCGCACCCGTGCGCCGCCGAGCAAGTAGTAGACGCCTCCGCCGACCACCATCCCGGCGAGCCAGGAGAGGTCGGTGTTGTCGAGCGCCTTCGCGATCGG
>JAICVP010000112.1 GCA_025935275.1 Thermoleophilia bacterium | reverse complement strand
CGTTTCCACTGACGCCGGAGGGGTGGCAGAGCGGACGAATGCGGCGGTCTCGAAAACCGTTATCCGTCGTTAGGCGGATCGAGGGTTCGAATCCCTCCCCCTCCGCTCCATACGCCGGCTGGGACGAGCCTCGCCCCGCGCACGGCCGCCCCTGATCCCCCGTCGCGTTTGCGGGCGGAGGATCAGGAGGGGAGTTGAGCCGGACGTGTCCAGGGCCTACCTCTGCGGCCTGGGCAGTCCCTGATTACGCCGTGTGCGCGTTCGCCCGGCTCACACCGATCTTCGGCACGAGCGAGACAATTGCCTTAGCTCGTTCGAGGGACGCCGCGGGCTAGGCGGTGCGGCGGCCCGAAAGGAGGCCCACGATGAGCACGATCGCGGCCACGATGAGCAGGAGCCAGAGAAGCTTGCTGAGCAGAATGCCGCCCCCGATCGCAAAGACGACCAGGAGGATGAGCAGGAGGAGCAGAAGACCGGACACGATTCTCCTTGGTAGCTGTTTCGCGGTCGTTATCCCCGGAGCGCGCTCAACCCACACCCACGTGCAAGGCTTCCGCAGGCCTCCTTCCGTCGCTGGTGCGATGATCGCCGCACCACTTTCGTCAGGAGGAATTCTGTGAGCGACATGGCAGCGAGCACACCAGCGACCGCGAGTGCACGCGGCCCGGTCGGCGAGACGCGCTCGATCGGGCTCTCGATTCTCTGGATGATCCTGACCCTCGGGATCTACGGCATCTACTGGGTCTACAAGACGCAGGAGGAGGTCAAGCGGTACTCGGGCAACGGTATCGGCGGCGTCCTCGGCCTCGTCATCTACATCCTCATCTCGCCGGTGACGTTCTTCATCGTCCCGTCCGAGGTGCGCTACATGTACGAGGACCTCGACGGCGGCCAGAGCCCCGTGCGCGGGATCTACGGTCTCTGGATCCTGCTCCCGATCGCCGGACCGATCATCTGGTTCGTGCAGGTACAGGGCGCGCTCAACCGCTACTGGGAGTCGAAGGGAGCCTCGCCCGCCTAGACTCCCCGGCATGGCGGGGGGAGAGAAGAGATCGCCGGAAGAGCTCGACCAGGAATGGAGCGAGCTCATCGAGGAGCACCGGCTTGCCATGCCCGGCACGCAGGTGCTCTTCGCGTTTCTCCTCGTCTTGCCGTTCCAGCAGCGGTTTCAGGAGCTCACCGAGAACCAGGTCTATGTCTACTTCTCGGCGCTCCTCTGCGCGGCCATCGGAATCATCCTGCTGATCGCGCCGACCGCGAATCACCGGCTGCGCTGGCGCGAGGGAGACAAGGAGGCCCTGCTGACCGCGGCGAACCGCTCGGCCATCGCGGCGACCGTCTTTCTCGCCGCGGGCATGTCGGCATCGGTCTACCTCATCACGGACTTCCTGTTCGGCGAGCCGGCGACGGCGGCTGTGACCGCACCGCTCGGCGCGCTCTTCATCTGGCTCTGGTACGGCCTGCCGCTCTTCCGCCGGATGCGTGAGCGGGACTGAGCCGCGGCTCAGTCGATCACGAAGGCAACGGTGATCAGCTTGACGTTGCCGGAGGCAATGCCGATCCAGTAGTCCGTCACGCGATGCCCCGGACGCATTCGGCCGGTCCAGCAGTGGCGGAAGTCCGAGCTCTCCGTACGGCAGTGGAGGCGCGGATAGGCGTCGTGTAGCGCGCTCTCCGGCGACCCCACGTGGACGCCTTCGGCGGTCTTCTGCGACTTGCGGTTCGTCCGCACAGCGGTCGCGCCGGCATTCCCCTGGAAGGTGGCGATCAGCTTGCCGGCCGGGTTCCTGTAGATGAACTGCGTATACGGGCCGAAGTCGTTCGTCCCGTGGATGATGCGGTCGGGGTCGCCCTTCTTGTCCTTCACCTCGGGTCGGGTCATCTGGAGCGCGATGCCCGCGATCGAACGTTGGGGGACGATCAGCGCCGAGGCGGCGCCGACCCACGCGAGGGCGCCGAGGCAGACGGCGAGAAGGGTCAGGTAGCGGACGGCGCGCATGCCACGGTTCTACAACTCCGCCACGAGGAGCGCAAGGGCCTCCTCCAAGCGCTTGCGATTTTCAAACGAGTTGAGCCAGCCGCTCGCGCCCGAAGGATGCGGCAGCGGGACGGCGACCGCGTCTCCGAGCTCGAGTTTCGAACCGATGCAGCCGGTGAGGCGCGAGATTCCCAGCAGGCGCTTGATGGCCAGCCCGCCGACCGGAACGATCAGCCGCGGCCGGAGCAGCCGAAGCTCCCACTCGAGCCAGAAACGGCAGAGCTCGAGTTCCCGCGGGGTCGGAGGACGATCGCCGCGTCCGCTCGGGTGCCTGCCCGGATAGCAGCGCGTCACGGACGAGCAGTAGAAGGTCGCGTAAAACCGCTCCTCGTCCATGTCGAGCCAGCGGCGCAGCGTCTGCCCGGCACGGCCGCGCCACGGGCGACCCTGCTCGCCCTCGACGATCCCGGGCGCCTGGCCGAGGATCCAGGCCGTCTGGCCCGCGTGGCCTTCGAACACCGGGAGCGACTCGAGCGGATACCCGGCCTCGACGCAGGCCCGGCAGACCGCGTTGTCCCGCTGGAGGGAGGCGAGCGAGCGGTAAGAGCGTTTTCTTCGCGTCACACGGGTAGTTTTGCGCCGTGCCTCCAGCGGCGATCCTCGACGTCGACGGAACCCTCGTCGACACCAACTACCAGCACGTCATCGCGTGGTACCGGGCCTTCCGGCGCCATGACATCCTGCTGCCCCTCTGGCGCATCCACCGCCACATCGGCATGGGCGGTGACCAGCTGGTCGGCGCCCTCGCCGGCGAGGAGATCGAGCGAGAGCGTGGCGACGACATCCGCGCCGCGGAGAAGGAGCTCTACGTCGAGCTGATCGGCGAGGTGGAGCCCTTCGAAGGAGCACGCGGCCTCATCGAGACCCTGAAGGAGCGCGGGCACAAGGTCGTCCTGGCTTCGTCCGCGAAGGCCGAGGAGATCGACCACTACCTTGACCTCCTGGATGCACGGGAGCTCGCCGACGGCTGGACGACCTCGGCCGACGTCGAGGCGACCAAGCCGCATCCCGACCTCGTCGTCGCAGCCGTCGAGAAGGCAGGCGGAGGCGAAGCAGTGATGGTCGGCGACACGCCGTGGGACTGCGAGTCGGCGCGCGGCGCCGGCGTCCCCACGGTCTGCGTCCTCACCGGTGGCTTCTCGGAGCAGGAGCTCGTGGACGCCGGCGCCGTCGCCGTGTTCGAGTCGATCGCCCAGCTGGCCGACCGGCTGGACGAGACTCCGCTGGCCTAGGCGTTCTTCTTTCTGTTCACCGCCGCGAGCAGCTGCCGCTTGTTCATCCGCGAGCGGCCCTTGATGTTCAGCCGCTTCGCCTCGTTGTAGAGCTGGTCTTTCGTCTGGCCCCTGGGCCCCTTCCGGTGCGACCTGATGCCGCCGCGGCGGCCCGACGAGATGTCGCGCGTCGAGCTCCGGGAGGCGGTGCGGGACTCGCCGGCGCGCGCACGCTCCTTGTTCACGGTGCGCGCTGCGACCTCCTCGGCACGATCCTCGGACATGCCGCGGTCTTTCGCGCTGTCCTTGATGTGCTCGTACTGGCGGGCGCGCTTCGTGCCCTTCTTGACTCCACGAGGTGGCATTTCGAACCCCCTTGCTGGTTTGCCTCGCTCCTACCGCTACCGAAGAGGGCCAAAACGCCCGATACGATGGCTGCGCGCGCGGAGAGGTGTCCGAGTTGGCCTAAGGAGCGCGACTGGAAATCGCGTACCCGGTGAAAGCTGGGTCGCGGGTTCGAATCCCGCCCTCTCCGCCTCACGTTATGGCCGTGCAACGCATGGATCACGTCGGCATCGTGGTCGCGGACATGGAGGCCGCGGTTGACTTCTTCGCCGAGCTGGGGCTCGAGCGGCAGGGCCGTGGCTCCGTCGAAGGTGAACTGGTCGACCGCATCATCGGGCTCGAGGGAGTTCGCACGGACCTCGTCTTCATGCGAACCCCCGACGGCCACGGGCAGGTCGAACTGGTCAAGTACCATTCGCCGCCCCACGAAGGCGGCGAGGATCACGCGCCGGCGAACACTCTCGGTCTCCGGCACATCACCTTTGCCGTCGACGACATCGAGGACGTCGTCGCTCGACTGAAAGCCCGCGGTTTCGAGCTCGTCGGCGACCTGGTGAGCTACGAGTCGAGCTACAAACTGTGTTACGTCCGCGGCCCGGCTGGAGTCGTCGTCGAGCTGGCGGAGAAGATCGACTAGCCGTTCACCGACTGCTCGATGAAGGCGACGAGGTCGGCGAGCTGCTGGTCGTCGAGCTGTTCTCCGTAGACGTCGGGCATGATCCCGGCGCTGAAGCCCGAGGCGATCTCGGCATCGGGCTCCACGATCGACTCGTGGATGAACTCGGCGTCCTTCCCCTTCAGCGCCTGGTCGAGGTCGGGCCCGACGGTTCCGCTCGCGTTCGCCTCGGCCAGCGCGTGGCAGCTGCCGCACGGCGGTTGGGCGGTCGCCGCGAAGATCTCCTTGCCCGCGGCGGGATCGCCGGTGGCGCCGCCGCTCGTCTCCGTCGGCGCGGTGGTCTCCGTCGGCGTCGACTCCGTGGGCGTCGACTCCGTGGGAGCGGGCCCGGTCTCGGTGGCGCCGCTCTCCCCCGCCGCCGACTCGACGTGATGGCTCTCCCCGAAGACCTCGACCGCGGTCAGCATCGCGATGATCAGGAGCCCGGCCACGAGCACGAGCGCGCCGACGTGCCGGCCGGGAAAGTTCTGGTTCCGCCTCGGCAGCACGAGGGAGACTACGAGGGCGAAGCCGACCAGGACGAGGGCGGCAATGCCGAGGATGACGTCATTCCGGCTCACGGCGCGCGCATACGATAACGGGGTGCGCCGCCGAGGTCTTCGCCTGACGGCCGCGGTGGCCCTCATTGTCGCCGCCCTGCTCGCCCTCCTGGGAGTCGGCGAGGTCGCCGGCGTCCTCTCGAACTGGCAGGCCTTCGTGCTCGGAGTCGTGCAGGGGTTCACCGAGCTTCTGCCGATCTCGTCTTCCGGCCACCTGATCCTCGTGCCGT
Source organism: Thermoleophilia bacterium (assembly GCA_025935275.1). Taxonomy (GTDB): domain Bacteria; phylum Actinomycetota; class Thermoleophilia; order Gaiellales; family Gaiellaceae; genus DATEOR01. Next base: position 1,739 of record JAICVP010000112.1, on the reverse strand, counting down.
GGCTCGGGGACTGGACGTACCTCGAGCAGCACCCCGACTTCAACAAGACCTTCGACGTCGCCCTCCACCTGGGGACGCTGATCGCCGTCGTCGCCTACTTCTGGGACGACATCGTCGCCCTCGTCGCCGCCTGGTTCCGGAGCGTGCGCCACCGCAGCATTCGAACGGTCGAGGAGCGAACCGCGTGGTGCGTCTTCGCCGCCACGATCCCGGCCGCGATCGCAGGCGCAGTGGGCGAGAGCTTCGTCGAGGAGCGCCTCGGCGAGCCGTGGCAGATCGCGATCTTCCTCGCCGTCTTCGGCGTGCTCCTCTGGCTTGCCGACCGCAGGCCGCAGGAGAAGAAGATCGCGGACCTGAGTCTCGGCCAGGCGATTGCGATCGGAGCCGCGCAGGCCGTCGCGCTCGCCCCGGGAGTCTCGCGCTCGGGAATCACGATCACGATGGCGCGCGCGTTGCGCTTCGACCGCGATGCGGCCGCGCGCTTCTCCTTTCTCCTCCTCGTTCCCGTCGTCCTTGGCGCCGTGCTCTACAAGGGTCTGACAGACGTCGTCCTCGGGGAGCTTCCCGACGGCTGGGTGGGCCCGTTCCTCGTGGGCACGCTCGCCGCTGCGGGCAGCGGCCTGATCGCGATCGAGGCTCTGCTCGGCTACGTGCGCCGGCACAACTACTCGGTCTTCGTCGTCTACCGCCTCATCGTCGCCGCGATCATCCTGCTCCTCATCGCGACCGGCGTCCGCGAGGCGACCTTCTAGGAACCTGGGAGCCGCCGCGCGGGTACTAAGGGCGATGCGCCTCAGGGCAGCCCTCCTTGCCCTGCTCCTCGCCGGATGCGGAGGCTCGGACGGCGACGAGCAGGAGCTCCTCCCGGACCTCGTGCAGTCCCCGCCGCGCGCGCTCGAGGTCTACCGAGCCGGAGACACGTGGAGGCTCGCGTTCCTGTCCGCGGTTGAGAACGACGGCCGCGGGCCGATGCTTCTCGACGGGAGGCGGCCGGACCAGAGCACTGCCGCGATGAGCGTCGAACAGCTCGTTCGCCGCCCCGACGGCTCGGCCTCGAGCCACACCGTGGACGGGGAGATCCGGTTCGTCCGGTCGGAGACGCATCGCCACTGGCATTTCCTCGACTTCGAGCGCTACGACATCCTCACCTCGGCCGGCAAGACCGTGGGCCGCGACCAGAAGACCGGCTTCTGCCTGGGCGACCGCTACAACGCCGCACGCAGCGTGCAACTCCCGGGAGAGCCCGAGCAGCCCGTGTGGACGCAGGAGTGCGGACGAGGCCAGCCCGAGCGCCTGATCGTCCGCGAAGGCATCTCACCCGGCTACGGCGACGACTACGTGCCGCGCCTCGAAGGGCAGTGGATCGACATCACCGGCCTTCCCGCCGGCAGCTACGTCCTGCGGCACCGCGTGAACGTCGAGCGCGTCCTGCGGGAGAGCGACTACGGAAACAACAGCGCCGAGACGCCCTTCGAGCTCAGCTGGTCCCATACCGGAACACCGACGGTGCTCGCGGTGTATGACGGTTAACCGAAGGAGGCCGGATTGAGACGTTCACTCATCGCACTCGCGCTCGGGCTCGTGGCGGCGGCGGTGCTCGCCTCGGCCGCGCTGGCCAAGGAGGGCGGCGTCGAGCTCAGCTCGACTCCGTACGGGACGCCTCCCGGGGGAACCTGGTCGACGGGGCTGACGCTCATCGACCTGAACGGCAGGCTCCCTGCCGATGCGAAGCCCACGCT
>JAICVP010000333.1 GCA_025935275.1 Thermoleophilia bacterium | reverse complement strand
TCCGACTGGCCGTTGCCGTCGACGCCGGCGATGCCGACGATCTCGCCCGCGTGCACGTCCAACGAGATGCCGCGGACGGCTTCGAGGCCGCGCTCGTCGTCCACGTACAGCTCGTCCACGGTGAGCAGCGGCGCGCCTGGCTCGGCCTTCGCCTTTTCGACGCGGAGGATGACGTCGCGGCCGACCATCAGCCGCGCGAGCCCGTCCTCGGTTGCGCCCTCGCGCGGCACGGTGTCGATGGTCTTGCCGCGCCGGAGGACGGTGATCCGGTCTGCGATCTCGAGGACTTCGTTCAGCTTGTGGCTGATGAAGATGATGGACTTTCCCTCGGCTTTGAGGGAGTTGACGATCTCGAAGAGCTCGCTCGACTCCTGCGGCGTCAGAACGGCGGTCGGCTCGTCCAGGATGAGGATCTCGGCGCCGCGGTAGAGCGCCTTCAGGATCTCGACACGCTGCTGCATGCCGACGCTGATCGACTCGACGCGTGCGTCTGGGTGCACCGCGAGGCCGAACCGCTCCGAGAGCTCGCGAACTCGGTCCTCCGCCTCGCCTTCGTCGAGGAACGGGCCTTTCGTGGGCTCCGCGGCGAGGACGATGTTCTCCGCGACCGTCATCACCGGGATGAGCATGAAGTGCTGGTGCACCATGCCGATTCCCGCGTCGATCGCCTCGCTCGGAGAGTTGATCCGAAGCGGCTTTCCGTTCAGCCGAAACTCGCCCTCGTCCGGGTGGTAGAGCCCGTAGAGGATGTTCATGAGCGTCGACTTGCCCGCGCCGTTCTCGCCCAAAAGCGCGTGCACCTCGCCCTTGCGCAGCTCGAAGTCGACGCCGTCGTTCGCAACCACTCCAGGAAACCGCTTCGTGATCCCCTTGAGCTCGAGAAGGGGCGCTTCCGCCATGGGCGTGGGAAGTGTAAGGGGCGGGACGAGCCCGCCCCTTACGGAGCGTTCCCTATCCGACCGTGTCCGGGATGTCGATTTCCCCGTTCAGGATCTTCTGCTTGTACTCCTCGACGGTGTCGAGGGTCTCCTGCGACACATCGGAGCTGGTCTTCCCGAGCGCGACGCCGTCCTCGGCGAGGCCGAACGTCGTCACTCCGCCGCCCGCGAAGCTGCCGTTCTGGACCGATTCGATCGTCTTGAACACGGCCACGTCGACGCGCTTCACGGCGCTCGTGAGGATGTGGTCACCGAGGAACGATTGGTCGGCGTCCACGCCGATCCCCCAGACTCCCTCCTGCTTCGCCGCGTCCAGCGCGCCGAGGCCGCAGCCGCCGGCAACCTGGAAGACAACGTCGGAGCCCTTGGAGATCTGGTCGAGCGCGATCTCCTTGCACTTCGCCTGGTCGACGAAGTCGTCGGAGTACGACCCCGAGACCTTGATGTCCGGGTTTGCGTCCTTCGCGCAGTACTCGTAGCCGGCGATGAAGCGATCGACGGGCGGGATCTTCTGGCCCCCGACCCATGTGATCGTGCCGGACTTCGAGGTGAGCGCGCCTACGACGCCGACGAGACAACCTGCCTCCTGCTCCTTGAAGAGGAGGCCCTGTGCGTTCGGGATCGCAGGATCGAATGCCGAGTCCACGATCGCGAAGTTCGAGTCTGGGAACGCCTTCGCCGCCTGTGCGGTGGCATCCGTCATGAGGAAGCCGACCGACACGACGAGGTTCGACCCCTTCTGGCCGAACTCGGACAGGTTCGGGATGTAGTCGGCATCGGACTTGGATTCGAGGACGTCACCCTCGACGCCCAGCTGGCTCTTCGCGTTCTCGAGCCCCTGGTTCGCCAGTGAGTTGAAGCCGCGGTCGTTGAGACCGCCGATGTCGGTCACGAGCCCGACCGAGACTGCCTCACCGCCAGTCGTCTCGCTCGGTGTACTCGAGCCCGCACCGCTCGTGTCGCCCTCGTCTCCGCCACCACACCCGGCCGCCGCAATCGCGATTGCAGCCGTCAGCAGAGCCAGGAGCGCAAGCCACGACCACCTACGCTTACCGTTCACAAAACCTCCCTTGTCGCCCGTTCTCAGCGGTTGGAACCGGACGATGCTATCCCTCCCGCCGCTTGAAAGCTAGGACGGACTGCGGAGGGCTTCGTTAGGAGGCGACGTCGGCGAGAACGCGCTCGAGCTCGGCCTCGCCGACCAG
>JAICVP010000143.1 GCA_025935275.1 Thermoleophilia bacterium | reverse complement strand
CGACCGATGCATTCGACGTGCGCGAGAGGGATCATTCTCATTGCATCCGCTACCAGCGGAGCCGTCCGGGTGGCGCGACTACTGGGGGTGGTCGCGCTGCCCACCTCGTAGCAGCAACGGCAGGGCTTACGAAGTCGTCGTGAGCCCTGCGCAGGAATCGGCCGACGTGAAGGCGTCTTCGAGCTCGCCCTGCGCGTCGATGTCCTGGAGCTGCGTGAAGGCTGTTGAGACTTCCTGACCCATCTCGACGAGCGTGTTGGCGATCGTCGAGGCGGCGTTCACGGCGCCCGTCGTCCCCGAGGCGGTGTCCATTGCCTCATTGATCTTCTGCCGGCTCGTGTCGAGGCTCGTCGCGAGCTGGTCGATGTCGTCCTTCGCCTCCTGGCCGCTCTCGGTGTCGGGACGGCCGAGGCCGCGGAGATCGTCCACCAGGGTGTCGGTCGCGCTCTGGATGTCCTCCCCGGCGGTCCTGATTCCGTCCTCGCTCGGGTTCTGACTGATGCCCTGGCCCGCGGCGGTGATCGAGTTGTTCCAATCGACGAACGCCTGGCAGACGCTGTTGGCCCAGTCCTCGGCCGGGGTCGCCGCGCTCGAGCTGCCGGTGTCGCCGGTTGCGCCCGTGCTGCTGCTTCCGCCGCCGCCGCAGCCGGCAGCGACGACTGCCAGGGCGAGAATGAGGACGGCAAGGAGGCTGCGCATGGGGCGGATGCTAGCGGCTAGCGAGCCATGTGGATTCGGACAACGTTGCCGAGCTCGAATGTCCGCACCTGCACGAGGTCGCAGAGCTGGTTCGCGAGCCAGAGACCTCGCCCGCCAGGCTGGTCGAGCACGGGCTGGCGCCTGCCGGCGAGCGGCGCGTCGATGCGGCCGCTGTCCTCCACCTGGAAGAGGAGAAAGCTGCCCTCGTCCCACGAGCGGATGACGCCGGTGCCTCCGCCGTGCCGGATGCTGTTCGTCGCGATCTCATTGACCGCGAGGACGAGCGCGTCCATGCGCTCGCCGGGGAGCCCGGCTTCGGCGGCGCGGCTCGTGACGAGCTCCCGCACCTCGCCGAGCGAGTCCTTGTCGAAGGCGAGCTTTTCTGCGGAGTCGGGCGGCTCGCTGAGCGCATCGGCGAAGGGTGCCGAGATCGCCCCGAGGCCCCGGTAGCTCTGGCTCTCGCGGAAGGACTCAACGTCGGACACGAACGGATGCGTGCGCGTCGCCTCCTCGACCACCGCGGGATCGAGGGCGGAGACGTCGTAGGGGCAGAGGAGCCGAAACGACGGCGTGTCGGCGAACGCGAGATTGAGAAGGGATTCGTGGCGATGGCACTCGGCCAGCTCCGGATCGCTGCGCCCGGCCCAGATCGGCTCACCGATTCCGCGAATGGGACGCCCGCCCGCGCCGTGCTCGTTCACGAAGTCGTGCCAGGCGGCGATGATGCGCGCCGGATTCGAGCCGACCTCCGCCATGTCCGCGAAGAGAACGCGGTCGGCGTCCTCGCCTAGAGCTGCGCGAAGGCGCTCGATCTTCTCGGCGCTCAGGACGACGAAGACCGGCTCCCCGGCCTCGACCCCGTCGCGGATGAACTCGAGCATCCCGCGCAGAAACTCATCCGGGGCCCGGTAGAGAAAGGCCTCATGGACGAAGGCAGCATCCTGGTGGCTGACCGCGGCAGTCATCAGAGCAGTGTCTTCGTAGGACGGCTGGTGCCGCCCTTTTCCTCCCATGGTGCCAGGCTTCCCTTCGACCGGTGCGCTAAAACTGCGTCCACTTCTCTCGGGAGAGCAAGAAGCCGTGGTGCTCCTCGTTGCGGCATTCGAGGCCGTTGGTCATCGAAACGCAGGTGAAGCCGGCGCCCTGCCACGACGTGCCGTACTCGAGGACGGGCGCGGTCTGGTCGTAGGCGGTGTCGCCCGCGCAGCGGGGCTGAGCGGGGCCCAGCCGTTCCATCTCCATCCCCGTCCAGTCGAGCTCGCACTTCTGCTTCGGCTCCGGATTGAGGCCGCTGAGGATGTCGCAGACGAGGACGCCTTCGCCCGTCTGGCAGCCGATGTTCTTCGACGGCATCTGGAAGCGGCGGGACGTGAGCGCAGGATTCGTCGTGTCCACCGTCGGTGTGGGCTGTTCGGTGGCCGTCGCAGGCGCCGGCTGGGTCTCCACGACGGTGACCGCAGTCGTCACCGTGGACGTACTTCCGCCGCCGCACGCGACCGCGAGAAGCACGAGCCCCACGAGGAGCAGCAGCCGACCCACGGCCTGCAGCCTAGTACTTCACGTTGCGCAGCTCACGGTGGCGGCGGCGCCACTCCTTTCTCGCCTCCGAGCGCAGGCGGGCGTCCTTCTTCAGCTCGAGTGCGCGCAGTTCCCGCTGGAGCTTGAGATAGCTCTCGAACCGTTCGGCGTCGAGAGAGCCGTTCGCGATCGCAGCCTGCACGGCGCAGCCCGGCTCGTGGAGGTGCGTGCAGTCGGCGAACCTGCAGGCCGCCGCGAGCTCTGCGATCTCCGTGAACGTCGAGTCGAGGACGCTCTCGTCAGCCCAGAGCGCGAGCTCCCGCATCCCCGGTGTATCGAGGAGGAGCGCACCGCCCGGAAGCGGAACGAGCTCCCGGTTCGTCGTCGTGTGCCGGCCGCGCCCGCCCTTGCTGGTCTGTGCGGTCGGGAGCAGCTCCCTGCCCGCCAGCCGGTTGATCAGCGTCGACTTGCCGACACCGGACGAGCCGAGCAGCGCCACGGTCCGGCCGCGACCGAGATACGGCTCGAGCTCCTCCAGCCCGGCTCCCGTTGCTGCGCTGACTGCGAGCACGGGGATCCCGAACGCGATCGCGTCGACCTCGGCCAGGTCGGCCTCCGGATCCAGCGACGTGTCCCTCTTGTTCACGACGATGACGGGATTCGCCCCGCTGTCCCAGGCAGCGGTGAGATACCGCTCGAGGCGGCGCGGATTGAGGTCCTGGCCGAATGCGCTGACGAGGAAGATGGTGTCGACGTTCGCCGCCACCACCTGCGCGACGGTGCGCCGCCAGGCTTCCTTGCGGGTGAAGGTCGTGCGGCGCGGGAGGATCGCCTCGACGATTCCCTTCCGCTCGCCGTCGAGCTTTCGGACCGCAACCCAGTCTCCCGCCACCGGCAGGTCGAGGCCTTCGAGCTTTCCGGCGGGCAGCCCGCCTATGCGCCCGTGCTCGGTGAGAAGCTCGCACGGGCCGTGATGCCGCGCAGCGACGCGCGCGGGGATGAGTCCTTCTCCTTCGTAGGGCCGAAACGCGTCCGCGAAGAACGCGTCCCAGCCGAGATCTTCGAGTTGCAACGTGACTCCTTCGGATCGAGGAACGAAAAAGCGCCCAGATGGGCGCGAACGAGAGCCTCAGGAGTCGGTTGCGGAAGCTACCGCGCGCGACCGGAGGCTCGGCGGATGCAGGTATCGGACATTTACGAACCTCCTTTCGTCGGGGGTTCTCAGCCTACCCGATCGCCGGTACGGCGCAAGGCCCAGTCCTTCCACTCCTCGGCCAGTTCGGGCGCGTCGAGCAGCACGCGGCAACGGCCGCGCTCCTGGTGGTAGATGCGCGCGACGTCGCCGACGGTGAGTCCGTGCTCGGGCTTGCCGCCGACCCGGATCTCGTCGCCGGCCCCGATCTCGCCCTCTTGGACGATGCGCAGGTACGCACCCGGCCGGCCTGCGGCGGCGAAGTGGACCGGGAAGGAGGCGTCGTTCATCCGTGCGCCGAGCTTCCAGCACGGGATCCGCGGCTGAGCGACCTCGAAGACGGCGGTGCCGATCTCCCAGCGCTCGCCGACGACCGCGCCCGTGACGTCCACTCCCGACACGGTCAGGTTCTCGCCGAAGACTCCGTGCTCGAACTCCCGGCCGACCTCGCGCTCCCACCACTCGACATCCTCTCGCGCGTAGGCGTACACCGCCTTGTCGGGCCCGCCGTGGAACTCGGGCGCCGCCTGCTCGTCGCCGGCGACGTTGAATCCACGAACCGCGACCCGTCCTTCGACCGGCGCCTTCCAGATCGACGTTCTCTCCACGCGCCCCAGCCATTCGATCTCGCGCGGCAGGCCGACGTTGACGGAGAGGAGCTTGCCGGTCACGGGAGGGGAGCCAGGTCGTTCATGAAACCGGCCTGGGACTCGACCCGGCCGATCCAGGCGGCGACGGCCGAGCGGCCGCTCATGTCGACCACCTCGTGCGCGACGTGCGTGTAGCCATAGACGGCCATGTCCGCCACCGTATACGTGTCGCCGAGCAGGAACTCGTTCGCGGCGAGGTGGGCGTCCAGCGAGTCGAGCGCCTCGTTCGCCCAGGCGGTGCGGTGCTCGTAGGCCTCCGGGGAATCGGCGTCGCGTCCTCGCCACTGCATGACGCGCGCGGTGGCGACCGACGGCTCGATCTGGTTCTGCTCGAAGAAGAGCCACTGCCAGACGCGCGCCCGCTCGAGGCGGTCGTCCGGAAGGTACTCGGTGCCCTCGGAGAGGAAGAGGAGGATCGCGCCCGACTCGGCGACGAACCTTCCGTCCTCGAGCTCGAGGACGGGCACCCGCCCCGCGGGATTCCGCCTGCGGTGCTCGGCCTCCAGGGCCTCGCCCGCGAAGATGTCGACGAGGGGGCGCTCGTACGGCACGTCCAGGTGGGCGAGGAGGAGCCGCGCCTTGTAGCAGTTCCCCGAAGCCGGGTGGTCGTACAGTCTCAGCACGCGATGAGCCTCACAGTTCTCGTCGATGCTCGCAACGTGCTGCGGTCGCGCTGGCCGAACATCCCCGAGGACGAGCTCGTGCGGCTGATCGGCGAGTGGGCCGCCGAGGAAGACGTCGAGGCCGAAATCGTCTTCGACGGGCGCGCTCCCGAGGGCGGCATCGGCACCGGAGGCGAGAGCGCCGACGACTGGATCACCCGTCGCGCGCGCGAGCTCGAAGTCCCGTACTGGCTCGTCACGTCGGACCGCGAGCTGCGTGAGCGCGCCGGTGGGAGAGCCGATCGGGTCATCGGCGGCGGCGCGTTTGCGTCGCTTCTCGCCGGGGATCGCTAGGAAGTGGCAGCCGCTCCCGTCCCGGAAACGCTGAATCTGCCGAAACTTCGCGAAGCCGCCGCAGGGTGCAGAGCATGTGACCTGTGGAAAAAAGGGACGCAGACAGTCTTCGGAGAGGGGGCCAAGAGCGCCCGGATCGTCTTCGTCGGGGAGCAGCCGGGCGACAAGGAGGACCTCGCCGGCAGGCCGTTCGTCGGCCCGGCTGGGCGTGTCTTCGACGAAGGTCTCGCGGCGGCCGGGATCGACCGCCGCCTCGCCTACGTCACGAACGCCGTGAAGCACTTCAAGTGGGAGGCGCGCGGGAAGCGGCGGATCCACCAGAAGCCCAACGCAGCCGAGCTCGCCGCGTGCAGGCCCTGGCTGGATGCCGAGCTCGCGGCGGTGCTCCCGAGCGTCCTCGTCCTCATGGGCGCAACCGCCGCGCAGGCGCTTCTCGGCCGCCAGTTCAGGGTGACGAAAGACCGAGGCCGGCCTGTCGACTCCGACCTGGCGCCGTACGTCCTCGCGACGGTGCATCCCTCGTCGATCTTGCGCCAGCGCACCGATGAGGAGCGAAATGCTGCGATGGCCGACTT
>JAICVP010000339.1 GCA_025935275.1 Thermoleophilia bacterium | reverse complement strand
GTCGACTCCATCTTCTCGCCGGTCCGCCGCGTCTCGTACGAGGTCGAGGCGGCCCGCGTCGGTCAGCGCACCGACTACGACAAGCTGACCCTCGACGTCACCACGGACGGCTCGCTCGCCCCGCGCGACGCGATCGGCCAGGGCGCCGAGATCCTCATCCGCCAGCTCGCCATCTTCACCGACCTCGAGCGCATCGAGGGCTTCGGCGAAGCAGTGGGCGAGGAAGCGGGCATCGAGGCGCCGCAGGCGCACGGGATGGAGAATTTCCCGATCGAGGAGCTCGAGCTCGGCGTGCGGAGCTACAACTGCCTCAAGCGCGTCGGCATCGAGACGATCGGCGACCTCGTCACGAAGACGGAGAGCGAGCTCGCCGCGATTCCGAACTTCGGCAAGAAGTCGATCGAGGAAGTCCGCGAGACCCTCCAGGCCCACGGCCTGACGCTCCGGGACGACTAGGAACGCTGTGAGGCACCAGAAGTCCGGTAGGAAGCTCGGTCGCGACGCGGCGCACAGGAAGGCGCTCTACGCCAACCTCGCCGCGGCGCTGATCGAGCACGGGCGCATCAAGACCACCGAGGCGAAGGCCAAGGAGGTGCGCCCGATCGTCGAGCAGATGATCACGCTCGGCAAGCGCGGCGATGTCGCCGCCCACCGGCAGGCCGTCGCGTTCCTGCGCTCGAAGGAGATCGCGCACATCCTCTTCAACGAGGTCGCGCCGCGCTTCGCGGAGCGGCCGGGCGGCTACACCCGCATCGTGAAGATCGGGCCGCGCCAGGGAGACGCGGCCCGGATGGCCTACCTCGAGCTCGTGGACTACGTGCCGCGGGCCGCGGGCGTGCCCGCCGCGGCAGCAGCTGCTTCCGCGAGCTAGCGGGGACGTTCGGCGCGAACCGTCCTCCGGTCGGGCAGAGACCGGGCGCGTGTCCGTGCACACCTTTGCTCGTCGCGCCGCCTCTCGGCGGCCAGATGCAGTGTGATGTCGGGATGGATGAACAAGGTGGCTCAGCTCCTCTCTGCGCTCGCCGCGTCGACGTAGTGGCCGATGACGGTGTCCCAGCCCTCGTCGTAGCTCGCGACGGCCTCTTCCATGCTGTCGCCCAGCTTCTCCCAGCCGGTGTGGCGGACCTCGACCCGGGTGCCGGCGCCTTCCGCGCTGAAGGTGATCTCGACCTCCTGGGCCGTTTCCTCGCCGCGACCCGGGTGCCAGGAGTAGACGATGCGGGCCGGCGGCTCCCACGCGACGACCGTGCCCCAGAGGTGCTCCTCGCCTGAAGACGAGCGCTCGTAGAGGCGGCCGCCAACGTGGCTTTCCATGACCACGGTCTCCGAAAGCTTCGTGTCGACCGCGTGGGTGCGAAGCGGCCACCACGTGCCGATCTGCTCGGTGAAGACCTCGAATGCGCGCTCGATCGGGACGTTCACGGTCACCGATTTCTCCACGGCGCGCTCACTCGTCTCCTGCATCATCGGGCTCTCCTTTCTCTGCTGCTTCCTTGAAGGCCACGAGCGTGTCCTCCCAGAAGCTCTCGAAGTACTCGCGCAGTTCGGCGAGCGCGTCTCCGTCGACGCTGTAGTAGTGGCGGGTGCCCTGCCGGCGGTCGCGGACGAGACCGGCCTCCTTCAGCACACGGAGGTGCTGCGAGACGGCGGGGCGGGAGACGGGCAGACCGCGCGCGAGCTCGACGACCGGCTGCGGCCCGGTGCGGAGCCGTTCGAAGACGGTTCGGCGCGTAGGATCCGCGAGGGCCGCAATGGCATCTCCGTAAGCCATAACTTACCGTAAGTATAAACTTACCATGGCGGTTGTCAAGCTCACGCTCGAATACGACGGGACCGACTTCGCGGGCTGGGCGATCCAGCCGGAGCAGCGAACGGTCGAGGGCGAGCTCCGCACCGCGCTCGACCAGGTCTTCCCGGGCTGGAGTGGCCTGGCCGTCGCGGGGCGGACGGATGCCGGCGTCCATGCCCTTGCCCAGGTGGCGAGCTTCACGGGGTCGGCAGGCCCTCCCTCGCACCGCGCGCCGGTGGCCCTGAACGGCGTCCTCCCGGACGACGTCGCCGTCATCGCC
>JAICVP010000297.1 GCA_025935275.1 Thermoleophilia bacterium | reverse complement strand
TAGCGCCCTACTCCCCCTTGCAACATGCCGCCCTCACGGCGCCTCACGCAGGAGCCGGCCGAGCTTCTCGCGGGTGGCTCCGTCCCCGTTGATCTCGAGGTAGGTGACGCGCGGGCCGTCCGACAAGGCCGCGGTCAGGGCCGGGGTCGCGCGGTGGCAGGCGCAGGCAGCCGGGTCGATGACGTAGCCCTGCCGACCGCCTTCCTGCAACGGCTCGGCGGTCGTGCCCGCCCCGTAGAGATCGTCGACGTGCGTTCGCAACAGATCGACGTAGGCATGCGCGGCCTCGGGGCTCTCGAACTCGAGCGTGCGCGACACCACCCGTGTGAGGTCGTGCGACTCCCCCTGGAAGACCCGCTCGGTTCCGGAGACGAACCCCTCCACCGGCACGTCCGAGCCGAAATCTCCGGCGAGGTCGTCGGCGGTGAGAGGCTGTGTCGTCGCCTCGAGGCCGCCGACCGCGTCGGTGGGTAGAACGGGCTCCGCTTCCGGAGGCGAGCTCGAGCCGCAGCCGGCGAGCAGCAGGAGGACGAGGAGGAATAGGGCGCGGCGCATCGCTTGACCCTAGATTCCAAGCCGTTCGAGCGCTAGTCTCGGCCATTCCCTTCAGGAGGTCGCACTGTGGAGCGCATGGATCGTAGGAAGTTCCTGGCCAGCGCAGCCGTCTTCGGAGGCGGCGTCGTGCTGGCGGGTTGCGGAGGCGGCGCCGGCTCGCAAGGGCAGCCGAGCGCCGGTGGAACCTCGACCAAGTCCCACCCCCCGATCGATCAGGAGCCGGGCACGCTCAACATCCTCGAGTGGCCGGGCTACGAGGCCAACGGGACGAAGGCACAGACGTACGGCATGCTCGCCGGCAAGCAGTACACCGACGAGTTCGGCACCAAGGGGCTCAAGTACACCTACATCGTCAACGACACCCAGGCCGTCAACAAGGCGCGCCAGACCGAGTTCGACCTCATCCACCCCTGCATCGAGAACGTGCAGGACTACGTCAACTCGAACCTCGTGCAGCCCTGGGACACGAGCCTCCTGCCGAGCTATGAGAACCTCAACCCCGCTCTCACGGAGCGCGGCGTGGTCAACGGGCAGCAGTACTTCATCCCGTGGGACTGGGGCTACGCCAGCATCCTCTACCGCACGGACAAGGTGGCTCCCGAGGACGCGACCGGCTGGGAGCTCTTCTGGAACGAGAAGTACAAGGGGCGCATCTCGATGTGGGACGGCGCGCAGTCGAACTTCGAGGTGGCGGCGCTCTACCTCGGCTTCCCGGAGATGGACAACCAGACCTCCGATCAGGTGCAGCAGTCCAAGGAAGCGCTCATCGAGCAGAAGCCGCTGAACAAGTTCTACTGGAAGAGCACGTACTCGGACATGCAGCCCGCCTTCAAGGCCGGCGACATCTGGATCGCCTACTCCTGGCAAGACGGCTACGTGAACATGAAGGCCGAGGGCCTTCCGGTCGAGTTCATGGAGCCGAGCCAGGGGAAGCTCGGCTGGGTCTGCGGGTTCATGCTCGGCGCGAACACCGAGAGCTACCACCACGCCCACAAGTACGTCGAGTCGTTCATCAACCACGAGGCGTGCATCGACCTCACGAACCTCTTCTACTACGGGAGCGCGGACGCGACGGTCAAGCCGAGCGACGTGCAGAACAAGGCGCTCGCGAAGAAACTGAACATCGGCGACCCGCAGGCGCTCGAAAGCGAAGGCGTCAACATCCAGAGCTGGATGCCGAACGAGGACGAGGTGGCGCTGGCCTGGGAGGAGGTAAGCGCCGCCTAGTGCTCAGACCACGATGAGCGTCGCCACGTCGGCGAGCCCACAGCGCGCCAGTCTCTTCGAGCGCCTCTACACGCCCGGACGAGGCTGGCTCACGCTGCCGGCGATCTTCTTCCTCCTCGCCGTCTTCATCTTCCCGCTCGTCCTGATCGGGCTCTACAGCGTCAACCTGCTCACGAACCGGTTCGGAGCTCCGACCGCCTTCTCGCTCGACAACTGGGACAACTTCCTTCCGCCCGGCGACAACGCGTTCTGGGACCGCTTCAAGTCGTCGATGGTGATCACGCTGCTCGTCTCGGTGCTCGCCGTGATCGCGGCGTACCCGGTGGCGTACTTCCTCGCCTTCGTCGCCCGCAAGCGCCGCTACACCCTTCTGCTGCTCATCCTAGCTCCGTTCTTCACGAGCTACCTGCTGCGCGTGATCGCATGGAAGGTGATCCTCGCCAACAACGGAGTCATCAATTCCGCGCTTTGGCAGCTCGGCGTGCGTGACCATGGCGACGGCGTCACGTGGCTCATCTACTCGTGGTTCGCGGTCGGGCTCGTTCTCTTCTACTCGTGGGTGCCGTTCGTCGCGCTGCCCATCTACGTCGTGCTCGAGAACATGGACACCCGGCTGCTCGAAGCCGCCCAGGACCTCGGCGCCGGACGGCTGCGCACCTTCGTCCGCATCACGCTGCCCCTCAGCCTGCCCGGTGTGATCGCGGCGTTCGTCTTCGTCCTCATCCCGACGACGGGCGAGTTCATCGCACCGCTGCTCGTCGGCGGTCCGGACAGCACGATGTTCGGAAACACCATC
>JAICVP010000347.1 GCA_025935275.1 Thermoleophilia bacterium | reverse complement strand
AGGACCGCGCGGCCGTCCATGCGCATCCCGCAGGAGCCGCAGATCATCATCCGGCAGCTCTTGCGGTAGGCGAGCGACCCGTCCACCTGATCCTTGATCAGATCGAGCACGTCCAGCAGGCACGCCCATTCGGGCGCGTCGACCTCGTAGGTCTTCAGCTCCCGCTCGCCCGAGTCGGGGTCGTACCTCCAGATCTTGAGAGCGACGTCCACGCGTTCTCCTTAGCTTTGTCCCATCAGTTCCGAGAAGTCGGCAACCTCGTCGGCCGGTGGCTCCTCGACGGTCACATCCGTGCCGAAGTCGTAGAACTCGGTCGTCATCGTCGAGCTCACCTGGAAGCCCGAGCCGTTGCTCTCGAGCGTCTGCTGCATCCGGCGCACGAAGCCGTCATCGTCGATCCAGATCTCCACAGGGATCCGACTGGTGCCGCTCTGGTCGAGAAACTTGTCCAGTTCCGTTTTCAGGTCCGGATCCTCGGCGGCCAGATCATGCAGGTCGACCACACCGGTGTAGTGCGTGGTCGCCACAGCGCGCACGTCCTCGTCGCCGACCTCTTCGACGTCGGAGACGCCGCGGAGAAAGTCGAGACCTTGCGAAGGGTCGGAGGCTCCGGCCTGCATGAGCTGCCCGACGTTGAATCCTTCCTGCTGCCCAAGCTTCTCGATGTCCATCTTGGCCCACGTCTTGCCTGCGGAGAGGAGACCGAGCTCGGGCGGCAAGTGCACGTAGACGATCGGGAAGGCGAAGACCATTTCCATGTCGAGCTCCTGACCGGCTACGGACGTCGTCATCGACATCTGGCCGCGCTTGCCCTCCCCGTCGAACTCTCCGGTTCCGCTCAGCTCGACGGCCTGGCCCGCGATCTCGCTCGAGGACGTCATGTCGACCTTGTAGCTGCCGGCGTCGTTCGTCTTCGCGGCAGCGAGGACGACCGCCTCTTGCGGGGCCTGCTCGGCCGCAGGCTCGGAGCCGCCGCCGCATGCCGCCGCAGCAAGAGCCAGCACCAGCGCCAGGAAGATGCCGAGCCGCCGCATCAGTACTTGCGCTCCTGCGGCTGCCACTTCGTCATCCGCACGGGCTCCCAGGAAAGCTCGGGCTGTCCGTCCCTCCATGACACCAGCGTATGTCGCAGGAAGTTCTCGTCGTCGCGGTCCGGGTAGTCGTAGGGGCGAGCGTGCGCTCCCCGGCTCTCCTTGCGGGCGATGCCGGCCTCGATCATGCACGCCGCGAGCTGCAGGAGGAAGCCGAGCTCCAGGGCCTGGGTGAGGTCGTTGTTGAAGACATCGCTCTTGTCGTCGACGACGACGCGCTCATAGCGCTCGGTAAGCCCGGCGATGATCTCGCCTTCGCGCCGCATCTGCTCCTCGCGGCGAAAGACGCCGAAGTTCTCGTGCATCGTGATCGCCATCTCGTCGCGGATCGCGTGCGGCCGCTCCCCGTTCTCGCGATCGAGGAGCTCGTCGAGCTCGCGCTTCGCATCGGCCTCGGCGGCCTCCGGAACGGTGACCGTGGTGTGCGAGAGCGCCCAGTCGGCCGCTGCGCGCCCGGCGCGCTTGCCGAAGGTGATCGTCTCCATGAGCGCGTTCCCACCGAGACGGTTGGCGCCGTGGACCGAGACACAGGCGCACTCTCCGGCCGCATAGAGACCCTCGAGCGCAGTCTTGCCGTCGAGGTCGGTCTCGACGCCGCCCATGTGGTAGTGGGCGCCCGGCCGCACCGGGATCGGGTCGTGGATCGGGTCGACGCCGGCGAACACCATCGAGAGCTCGCGGGTGCCGTGCAGCCGCTCGATGATCTTCTCCGCGCCGAGGTGGCGCAGGTCGAGGAGGACGTTGCCGTCCACTCCCCTGCCTTCGTCGATCTCGGTCTGCTCGGCCCGCGAGATGACGTCGCGGCTCGCGAGCTCCATCGCGTTCGGCGCGTAGTCCTTGAGGAAGCGCTCCCCCTCCGAGTTCAGGAGGTAGGCGCCCTCCCCGCGGCAGCCCTCGGTGATGAGCACGCCCGTCGGCGAGAGCGTCGT
>JAICVP010000228.1 GCA_025935275.1 Thermoleophilia bacterium | reverse complement strand
GGTAGCGCACCTTCGTCGTGACCGTGCGCGCGACCTGGCCGCCGCGCTCGAGGTGGCCGGCGACCGACTCGGCCATCCTCCGGAGCTCTGCGTGGAGCTGCGCGCGGTCGGAGACATCGCGTTCGAACGTCTCCTCATGGCCGATCGAAATCGAGTCGCTCTCGAGCTCGAGCGGCCTCGGGTCGATGCCACGGGCGCGGTCGCGGAGCAGGCGTCCGACCTTTCCGGGCAGGAGCCGCGCCAGGTCGGCGTCCGCAAGAGCGGCCAGCCCGCCGATGGTGTCGATCCCGGCCCTGCGCAGGCGCTCCTCGGCGCGCGGGCCAACCCCGGGCAGGAGCCGCACAGCGAACGGCGCGAGAAAGGATGCCTCCCGGCCGGGGCGGACGATCGTGATCCCGCCCGGCTTGCGCCGGTCGCTCGCGACCTTGGCGACCACCTTGCACGTCCCGATGCCGAGCGAGCAGGAGAGGTTCGTCGCCCCTTTGACTGCGGTCTGCACCGCCTCGGCGAGCGGTCGCACGGCACCGAAGCTCTCGGCCACGTCGCCGAGGTCGAGATAACCCTCGTCGATGCCGGTGCGCTCGACGGTGGGGACGACCTCGCGCACGACCGTCCACACGGCGCGCGAGTACTGCGAGTAGAGGCTGCGGCTCGGAGGCAGGAAAACCGCGTGCGGGCAGCGCCGCAGCGCCTCGGCGCAGCTCATCGCCGAGTGGATCCCAAACTTGCGCGCGGCGTAGTTCGCCGTCGCCACGACACCGCGTCCGCGGGGGTCTCCGCCCACCACGAGCGGCTTGTCGCGAAGCTCCGGATGCTCCAACTCCTCGACCGCTGCGAAGAACGCATCGAGATCCAGGTGCGCGACGATCCTCGGAGGACTTGTCACGACTGAAAGAATAGGTCCCCTGTCACACGACACCGACAAGCTCATCCGCCAGCTCTCGCTGGTCGCCTTCCTCATGGCCGAGCGGAGGCCGCTGACCGCGCGCGACATCAAGTCGACCGTCGAGGGCTACTCGGAGATGTCGGACGAGGCGTTCGCGCGGCGGTTCTACTCCGACCGCACGGAGCTGATCGCGCTCGGCGTGCCGCTCCACTCCCAGCGCGACGAGTTCACGGGCGAGGAGCTCTACACGCTGCGCTCCGAGAACTACTTCCTCCCCGAGCTGAAGCTCGAAGAGGACGAGCTCGCTGCTCTGCAGACGGCGCTCTACATGCTCGAGGGGCAGTTCGCCTACGCGGAGCCGCTCCGCCTCGCGCTCCAGAACCTCGCGCTCGGCCGGCCCGGCTTCGACGAGGAGCCCACCGAGGCCGCCGTGAGGATCGAGGTGCGCGACCCCGACTACTCGGCCGAGATGTCGGGCCGGCTGACGAAGCTCGAGAACGCGATCTCCAAGCAGCGCACGGTCAAGTTCCCGTACTACACGATCGGACGCGACGTGGAGTCCGAGCGCACGGTGAACCCGTACGCTCTCCTTCCCGACCGCGGCTCCTGGTACGTGATCGGCTACGACCACGACCGCGACGCGATGCGCACCTTCCGCGTCTCCCGCATCCGGGGCGACATCCGCTTCGCGACGAGGCGGGAGCGCGACTTCCGGATGCCCGAGGACTTCGAACCGGCGCAGTACCGCGGTAAGCAGGACTGGCAGTTCGGGGACGCGATCGGCGAAGCGACGATCGAGCTGGACGCGGATACGGCGTGGTGGGTGGAGCGGATGATCGACCGCGGTAGCGTCGAGGACGGCGTGTTCACCACCGAGTACGCCGACATCGGTCAGCTCGCGGGCTGGGTGCTCCGCCAGGAGGGCCGCGCCCGCCCGCTCGGGCCGCCGGAGCTCGTCCAGCTCGTGCAGGACGGGATCGACAACGTGATCGAGGCGCACGAGGGCGAGCCCACGAAGCCGCCCCGCGCCGCTGCCACCCGCCAGGAGACCGAGCCGCTGGAGCGGCCAGCCGGGCCGGTTGCACCCGAGCGTTTCGGCGTCCTCCAGGCGCTCCTCGCCTTCCTGCTCGCGAGCTGCGGCAACGCGACCTCGGCGCGGATCCCCGCGGAGGAGCTCGTGGAGCGCTTCAAGATCCCGGCGGACCAGCTGGACGACCACCTCCAGCTCCTGAACCTCGTCAACTTCGGCGGCGGCTGCTACGCGGTCTATGCGGCCCTCGAGGACGACGAGGTCTACGTCGAGAAGGAGCTCTTCGGCGACACGTTCCGGCGCCCGCCCAGGCTGACGCCGCTCGAGGCGCGCGCCATTCGCCTCGCCCTGGAGTTCGTCGGCCCGATGATCGCCGCGGAAGCCCACACGCCCCTCGAGCGCGTTCGCCGCAAGCTCGAAGAGACCTTCGGCGAATTCGACGTCGACGAGGGGCCCGAGCGGCACGCCGTCACCGCCGAGGAGCAGCTGATCGCCACGCTGTCCCGCGCGAGCGCCGAGCACCGGCTCGTCGAGATCGAGTACACCGCCCTCGGGGAGGAGACGAGCGTCCGCGTCATCGAGCCGCACGCGCTCGAGCGCGAGCTGCCCTGGTGGTACGTGCACAGCTGGGACCGGACGAAGGACGCGCAGCGCAGCTTCCGCATCGACCGCATGAAGCGCGCCGACCTGCTCGACGAGACCTTCGAGCCGCGGCCGGAGCTCGTTCCCAAGAAGCTCTCAGACGCGAGCACCGCCCGCGTCCTCTTCTCTCCCGCCCTCGGGCGCTGGCGTCTCGAGCGCGGAGCGCTGCCGCTGGCCAAGGGCTATGCCCTCGAGGATCTGCGCTTCGGGAGCATGGAATACCTCGTCGGGGAGATCCTCTCGCACCGCGGGGAAGGCGAGGTGATCGAGCCGGCCGGCGTGCGAAGCGAGATCCTCACGCGCGCCAAGCACCTGAAGAAAGAGCTCGCCGGCCTAGGCCACGGGAAGGCGAAAAGTAAAAGCCGTGCCTGAGCCGGCTTCCGACTGAACGTCCAGAGAGCCGCCGTGCGCCTCGGCGATCGAGCGCGCGATGAAGAGGCCGAGCCCCGCACCGGGCTTCGACCGCCCGCCGCTGTTCACCCGCCCGAACTTCTCGAAGATGAGCCGGTGCTGGTCGGCCGGGATTCCGGGCCCGTGGTCGAGGACCGTGACGAGCACGTGGCCGTCGTCCGCAGCGGCCCGCACCTCGATCTCGTCGCCGGCCACGGTGTACTTGGCCGCGTTCGTAACGAGGTTGAGGAGGAGTTGCCGGAGGCGCTCGCGGTCGCCGCGGACCGCTGGCAGCGGGTCGCGGATGTGCGTCGCGACCTTCACTTCGTCGTGGCCCAGCTCCACCATCGAAGCGGTCTCGCGCACGATCTCGCCGAGATCGACGTCGCCGAAGACGTAGGTGAAGGTGCCCGCCTCGATTCGCGACGTGTCGAGCACGTCGCCGATGAGAGTCGACAGCCTTCCTGTCTCCTGCTCGATGAGCGCCAGGAAGGACTCGCGCTGGTCGGGGGCGAGCTCGCGCCAGCGCTGGCGAAGCGTCGCCGCGCAGCCGATCACCGACGC
>JAICVP010000248.1 GCA_025935275.1 Thermoleophilia bacterium | reverse complement strand
GGGCGGCTGATCTCGGCGAGCGACGCGTAGAGCGTCGTCGACTTACCGGAACCGGTCGGCCCGGTCACGAGGAGCGCGCCGGTCGGCTTCTTGATGATCTCTGCGAACTGGGCCCGCATCTCGTCGGAGAGGCCGAGCTCCGCAAGAGTCGGCGGGCGCTTCGACTTGTCGAGGAGACGCATGACGACGCCCTCGCCCTCGACCGTCGGCAGCACCGCGACACGGATGTCGAGCATGCGGCCCGCGGCCTTCGCGTTCAGGGAGATGCGTCCGTCCTGCGGCTTTCTGCGCTCGGCGATGTCGAGCTTGGCGAGAACCTTCAGGCGCGTGGTCACACCGGGAGCGAGGCGCTTCGGGATGCGCTGCACCTCGTGCAGGACGCCGTCCACACGCAGGCGCACGACCAGCGAGTCGTCCTGCGGGTCGAAATGGAGGTCGGAGGCGCCGTCCTCGGCGGCCTGAAGGATGATCGAGTTGACGAGGCGGACCAGCGGTGCGTCGGAGACGCCGTCGTCGGCCTCGAGGTCGTCCTCCTCCTCGAGGGCGTCCTCCTCGTCGAGCTCGTCCTCGACGAGCGCAGCGCGCTCCCAGGCTTCCGTGGCGCGAACGATGCGCTTGAGCTCGACCTCGATGTCCTCCGCGGGCGCAACGCCGATCTCCAGCGTGTAGCGCGTGGCGATGCGGAGCTCGTCGACGGCCTGGACGTTCGTCGGATCCGCGACGGCGACGAACAGGCGGTCGTCCTCGAGCTTGTACGGGATCGCCACGGCGCGCTCGAGGACGTGCGTCGGGATCTGCCCGGCCGCATTCCTGTCCACGCCCTCGGCGTTCAGATCGACCCGGGGCAGGTGGGAATGGTCGCTGGCGACCTGGCGGAGGCCGCGCGCGCCGATCGGTGAGGGCGGCGGCGTGTCGACGCCGGGTGCGGCCAGCCCCTCGTCCACGATCGCCTGCCCGACCGAGCCGCCCACGGCGGCCGACCGCACGCCGGCGAGGCGATCGGGCGGGATCAGGCCTGTCGTCTCGAGCAGGTCGGCGACGAGCTCGTTGACGGCATTCGGCGCGAAGGCGCCCGAAGGGTGCGCGGGCTCGACCGAAGAGCCTTCCTCGGAATTTGTCCCTGCACCCGGCAGGTTTTGCAGATCGTCGAATTCCACCTGGTTCTCCTGCACGGAATATCGGCTTTCAGCGCCGAATCCCTGAGGAGAGGGATAGACCGAGGCGCGTTAGAAGCGGCTCAGATAGGCGTCGAGCAGCGGCTGCCCGACGAAGAGCGCCACGATGGCGCCGAACGCGAGGAACGGGCCGAAGGGGATGCCCATCTTGCGCGCCGCGAGCCCGTGGCGCGCGAACAGGATCGAGGAGGCGACGAGCGCGCTCACCATGCCGATCATCATCCCCACGCTCACCGTCCAGCCCAGGCCGGCGCCGAGGAGCAGGGCCAGCTTGACATCGCCCATGCCCATTCCGGCCGGGTAGGCCAGGAGCGCCAGGAAGAGGAAGAGCGAGGCGCCCAGAGACGCTGCGAGCCATTCCTTCCACCGCTCTGGAGCGAGGATCATGTTCGCCGTCAGCACGATCACGAAGGAAGGCAGGACGATGAGGTCGGGCAGGATCCGACGCTCGGCGTCGATCGCCGACAGGACGACCAGCGCAGCGCAGAAGTAGGCGCCGACGACGGCCTCCCCGGTCAGCCCGAAGTGCCAGAAGCACGCGGCCACGAGCAGCGCCGTCGCGATCTCGACAGCCGGGTAGCGGGCGCTGAACGAGGCCTTGCACGAACGGCAGCGGCCCCGCAGGAGGAAGTACGAGAGGAGGGGGATGTTGTCGTACCACGCAATCTCCGCCCCGCAGGAGCCGCAGGCGGAGCGCGGACGGACGAGCGAGCGTCCTTCCGGCAGCCGCGCGGCGACCACGTTGAGGAAGCTCCCGAGCGCGAGCGCGGGCGCGAAGACCAAGAGGGCGAGCGCAGCGTCCATCCCAGCCTCTATCGGCTGCGCGAGAACGAAGGCTTAGCCTGCGTAGAGCTGAGGCGCTTGCGGCTGCGCGTAGACCTCAGGGTTGCCCGGCATGCCGGCCGGTACGAAGCTGAGGCCCGGGAAGCTCGAGCTCGTGCTCTGCCCGAGCATGACGTTCGCACCGTCCAGCGGCCCGTCGAAGTTCGACGTGGTTCCGAGCTCGATGTTTCCGGTGGCGTACAGGGCGCCCTGGGCGTTGGCGCTCACGAGTTGCACGCTGTCGCCGGTCGAGACCTGGTTCATCGGGGACGTGCTCCCGGCGACTCCGTTCACGACGAACACGAGCATCCTCTGGGCAGGATCCCAGCCGGTCGTGGTGCAGCTCCCGCTCGAAACGGCCTGGCACAGCTTCGAGTTCTTGATCAGGAGAGTGCCCGAGATGTAGATCGTCGCCGAGCCGGTGTAGGTGTTCACGGCGCCGTTCTGAATCTGAGCGCTCCCGTCGATGAAGATGGTGCCGTTCGCCGTGAGGACCTTCGTCGTCGCGTTCCAGGAAAGCTCGCCGGCGGAGCCCTTGCAGGTGTAGGACGTCGAGGGCGTCAGGTCCTGCACAGTGGTGATGCTGTTGTTCCGCTTGGCGATGTTCGGCGCGGTGGACGCGCCCTGGTCGGTGTCGAACGTGGGCGGGGTGCCGCTGGAGGTCAGACAGCCGTAGTAGGGCCCGGGGTTGGCGTTCAGATACCAGGCGTCCCAGTCCACAGTCGGCGCGGCGGTCGTCGCCGGGTTGTTGGTGATCGTCGTCGCGTAGACGTTGTCGAACCCGCTCGCGCCCGCGCCCTGCTGGCAGGGGTTGTGGAGGGAGTTGCTCTTCCACTTGCACCCGTTCCGGACGCCGAGCTGGTTCAGTGGCGTGCCCGAGGTGCCCGCGTAGTTCGCGGTCTGGCTCATCGTCAGCGAGCCCTGCACGATCAGGGGCCCGGCGGTGATGGCGGCCGTGTTCGTCAGGCAGAGATTGCCGGCTACGTAGAGCGGGGACTGCACGAGCACGCTGTTCTGGATGGTCATGTCGCACGTCTGTCCCGTGCCCCGCGAGTAGATGAAGTTCCACGAGGGGTTGTTGAGCGGTTGGGTGTACGTCGGCACCACCGGCACCTTCGCGGTCAGCGTGCGGGTCACCTGGCTGGCCGACGCGCCCGTCGGGTTGCGCACCCTCCCGATCGACGTGAGGTTCCAGGTGGACGCACCTGCCACGGACTGCGTGAGGGTTCCGTACCACTCGACCGTGCCACCGTCGTAGGTGTGCGTCGTATGCGTCACGGACCCG
>JAICVP010000042.1 GCA_025935275.1 Thermoleophilia bacterium | reverse complement strand
GCGATTGCGGAAGCGGAGGCGGATGCGGATGCTGCAACCGCAACCGGTCAGGATGCGGAGGATGCCGCCGGTCTCGTCACGCGGCTGAAGGCGGAGCGGGACCGTCTCGAGACGAACGCGGCTGTGGCAGGCGACGGGGTTTCCGAGGTCTACCAAGCCCAAACGGCTAAGGCAGGCGGACCGTCGACTTTCGCCATTCTCGCTTTCTCACTCGTGCTCGGAGCCCTCGTCGGCGCCGGTGTCGCGTACTGGAAGGGTACGCGCAGTCAGGAGTTCTACGAGGCGCTCGACCCGCAGACGCTGCTCGGCGTTCCCTTGCTCGCGGAGATCCCCGACTTCGGCCGGGGCGAACTGAGCTTGATGCTGCCCGCGCTCGTCAGTCCAACGACTCCGGCGGCCCGCGAATTTCGCTTCCTGGCTGCAAGTCTGGCGGTCAATGCAGAGTCGAACGGACAGCGCGTCGGCGCGACGAACAAGGCTCGGCGACCACGTTTCGTCGCATTCGTCTCGCCCGCAGAGGGTGATGGATCCACGACGGTAGCGGCGAACACAGCTCTGGCCGCGGCGCACCAAGGTCACCGTGTCCAGGCGCTCGACGCAGACAGCGAGCGCCTGGGTTTGAAGAGCTTGCTCGCGGTTGCCACACCGAGTTCGAGTGAGGCTGCTGGAGAGGTGTCGAACGACGCTGACGCAGAACTGTGGAAACTGTGGCACGAGGCGGACGAAGAGGTGAACGGACAGCGCGAGGACCGCGCACCTCGGATTCAGAAGCTTGTTGCGCCCCCGGTGATTCGAGTAGGTGATCGAGGTCAGGTGACCGTCGTCGAGGTGGGCTCGGTGCCTCCTTCGGTGCAGCGGCGCACCGAGCGGGAGTTCGACCTGATCATCGCTGACGGACCTCCGATGCTCGACGGGGACCACATCGACGAGATTCTCCGATCGGCGGGCGCTGTCGTGATGGTCGTCCGCCATCGTGGCAAACTCGAGGATGCGAGGCAGCTGATCGGTCGCCTCGAGTTGCTCGGTGTAGGACCGCTTGGTTACGTCTACAACCGCGGCGGATCCAGTCGCAAGCGCTGGACATCGCGCGGGTCCGCGCGGAGTGGTGCCGACTTGCCAGCCCAGGCCCGGCAACGACGAGCTGTCCAGGCAAGCGTCGAAGACGATCTCGTCGAACGGCACTAGTTGCGAGTCCTTCGGGACGGAGGGATGGCCTGATGAACGAGCATCGGAACGGCGGGCGGCGGCCGCTCGCTCCAGGCGGACGGCTTGCGATCTTCGCTCCCTCGATGGCGCAAGGCGGTGCCGAGCGCGGCGCGCTGAAGCTCGGCGAGGGATTGACGCGACGCGGCTTCGAGGTCGATCTCGTGCTCGCTGCCGCCGAGGGCCCCCGACTGTCGGAGGTTTCGCCCAACGTCAAGATTGTCGATCTACGTGCACGCCGCGTTCTTTCCTCTCTGCCAGGTCTCGTCGGATATCTGCGGAGAGCGAGGCCGCTGGCGCTGGTCTCGTACCTCGACCATGCAAACGTGATCGCGCTCACCGCCTGCCGGCTTGTGCGTTTTCCCGGCCGGATCCTCGTCGTCGAGCAGAACACCCTCTCCGAAGCGGCCAAGCACGGCAAGAGCCGACGTGATCGGCTCATGCCGCAGATCGTACGGGCGGTCTATCCGCGAGCCGATTACGTCGTCGGCGTCTCGGGAGGTGTCGTGGACGATCTCACGCGGTTCACGAGTCTCCCCGCGGAGAAGCTCAAGGTGATCTTCAACCCCATCGTGACGCCCGACCTCTCGGAGCGCGCGAAAGAACCGGTCGAACATCCCTGGTTCGCGGACGGCGGCAAGGTGTTCGTTGCCGTTGGGCGGTTGCGGCCTCAGAAAGGCTTCGACACGCTGATCCGCGCCTTCAGTCGAGTGAGAGTCACACGGCCCGCACGTCTCCTCATTCTCGGCGAGGGGCCGGAGCGACCGGCGCTGGAGGATTTGGTTCGCAGGCTGGACATCGGCGAGGACGTTTCATTGCCCGGCCCAGTCGCGAACCCGTATGCGTATCTTTCCCGGGCGGTCGCGTTCGTGCTCTCCTCACGCTGGGAAGGTCTCCCGACGGTGCTCATCGAAGCGTTGGCGTGCGGCGCACCCGTCATCGCGACCGACTGCGCGAGCGGACCGAGGGAGATCCTCGCCGGCGGCCGGTACGGAAAGCTCGTCCGCGTCAACGCCGTCGAGGAGCTGGCCGCCGCCATGGAGGAAGCCCTGGATGGTCGGTTGCCCCGACCGCCGGACGAAAGCTGGCGCCCATACCAGCTGGACGCCGTGGTGGACGAGTTCCTCCGACTCATATTCGACGGGCGTGCCGACGGGGCTCCGGCGCTCGGGCGTTAGGGACGGCGTGCTCGTTTTCATTCACATCAACAAGACGGCCGGCCGGACCGTCCGCTACATCCTGCGCAGCTCCTACGGGCTGCGGCACTGCGAGGTCGAGCCCTGGCACGACGCGTGGGGCGGACCGCCGTTTTCCACGAGGGATCTTCGTCGCCTCAGGAAGATCTACCCGAAGCTCAAAAGCATCGCGGGACACCGTGTCACCGGGTATGCGGACCTGGAGGAGCAGGGCACGGACTTCCGGTACTTCGCATTCCTGCGTGAGCCCGTTGCCCTATGCGCGTCGCGCTTCCAGTACCAGATCGATTATCGAAAGAAGAACGTCGAGTTCGACGAGTGGATCGCGGATGAGTCGTTTCAAAACGCCCAGACCAAGCAGCTCGGGGGAACCGAGAGCGTCGAGGACGCTCTCCGCACAATCGACGAGAAGAAGATCTTCGTTGGCCTGACCGAGCAGTTCGACGAGTCGCTCCTCCTCCTCAAAGGCCTCCGCGCTGGCGACCTGGACATCGCATACAAGCCGGTGAACGTTGCCCACCGCAACGCGCTCGCGAGCAAGGTGCTTGCAAGCCCCCGGATGCGTAGCGCGATCGTCGAGGCAAACAGCTCGGACCTTGAGCTCTACGAGTACGTCACGCAGGAGCTCTATCCAGCTCAACGGCGTGAGTACGGGGCCTCCCTGCCCGAGGACGTGGCTCGCTACCAGGCCGACCGGGAGCGCGACTTCAACAGGCGCAAGCTCACCGCGTCCCGGGCGAAGCAGTACCTCGTGTACAAGCCGCTCCTGGCGCTCTACCGCAAGACCGGCGGCCGCGAGACGGCCGGGAAGGCACCGGCATGAGGGCCGCCCTGGGACGAACGTTGTCGTACCTGAGCTTTCCGAAAGTAGGCGGGATCCGCGGGGCCAGCATTTGGTTGAGCCTGCTGTTCGTCTTCTCGGTCCCGTGGGAGAACGCCCTCCAGCTGGGAGAGTTCGGGCGCGCGAGCAAAGTTCTCGGGTACGTGACCTTCCTCGTCTGGGGCCTCGGCATGCTCGCCCAGAAGCGCTTACGCAAGCTCGATCGCCTGCAGCAGGCGTACTTCCTGTTCTTGATCTGGAACGGGCTGACTCTCTACTGGAGCGTCGACCCGGAGGCGACCCTCTCAGCGTTCAAGACCTACACCGAGATGTTCGGTCTCCTCCTGCTCTTTTGGGACCTCTACGACAGGGAGGTGTTGGTGAAGGCAGCGCTCCAGGCGTATGTGCTCGGAGCGTTTGTCGCGGCGGGCAGCATCATCGTCAACTATCTCACGGCTCCACCGGCGCAATTCCCGCTGCACGACCGCGTCAGTGCGCTTGGCTATCAGACCGACGGGATCGCACTCATCGTCGCGATAGCCGGCCCAGCGGCGTGGTACCTGGCGGCGGGACCGGAGGCAGGCGGACGCCCGATTCTTGCACGCGTACTGAACTACGCGTACATACCCATTGGCGTGGTCGCGGTGATCATGACCGGTACGAGAGGCGCAACGCTCGCGAGCATCCCGACCGCCCTGCTCATCATCTGGTCGTTTCGCAAGCTCAGCGCCGGAAAGCGGATCATGGCAGTTACTGCTCTCGTCGCCGCTGCCCTCGCCGTCGTCCAGATCGCTCCCGTCGGAGGGCTGGACCGTATCGGCACTGCAACGACGCTGGCCGAAGGCGACCAGGGGGCTCTCAGTGGGCGCTGGAGCATTTGGGTCGAGTCGAGCCAGGTGTTCATGGAGCGACCCATCGAGGGCGTCGGGACCGACGGACACCGTGCCGCTGTCGCTCATCTCCGAACGCAGAGAAGCGCATACAAGAAGGCCGAAAAGGAGGCTCACAATACGTACGTCTCGATTCTGGTCGAGACCGGAATCGTCGGATTCGGTCTCTTCATGTGGGTCGTTGCCGGCCTGTACACGCGCGTCAGGAGCCGCTCCGGCTGGGATCTCCACTACTGGACGGCTCAGGTCGCCGTGCTGGCGATCGGAGCGATGTCGCTGTCGCTCGAGGACAGCAAGTCCGTGTGGATCATGACTTCCCTAGCGGTTGCGAGCGCTGCCGCCGCGAGGGCCCGCGAGCGCGTTTCCGACGAGTCGTGGATGGCACGACGTTTCCCCCCCGCGCTCGCACCGAGTCCCACGGCCCGCTGGGGCTGAGGAGAGGTCTTGACCCTACCGACCTTCCTGGGGATCGGCGTTCCTCGCGGCGGGACCACGTGGCTCCACGGGTTGCTCGACGCACATCCTGAGATCTTCATGCCTTCTCGCCGGAAGGAGGTTCGCTTCTTCGATGCGCACTTCGAGAAGGGGACGGACTGGTACGAGGCCTTCTTCTGCGGCCCCGAAGAGCGAGGGGCATTTCGGGCGATCGGCGAGGTGTCTCCTCAGTACATCTACTGCCACGAATGCCCTCGACGAATCGCGGAGACCCTGCCCGGTGTCCGTCTCGTTCTCATGTTGCGCCATCCGGTTGATCGGGCGTATTCGCAGTACGGCTTCGTGCTGCAGCGACGGAATTTCCAGGGGTCGTTTCAGGATTTTCTCGCCAGTCGCCCGAAGGCGCTTGAGTATGGGTATTACAGCCGCTATGTCAGAAAGTTTCTCGACATCTTTCCCCGGTCTGACTTGCTGCCGCTCGTGTCGGAGCAGGCGTTCGCTGACGTCCCGGGAACCTGCCGTCAGCTCTCCGTCTTTCTCGACGTCCCGGCCGAAGGATTCGCGGTCGACACTGGCAGGTCAACCGTGAATCGGAGCACGATCCCCAAGGCCCAGCGAGTGGCGGGGATGGGCGTCAGCGTCGCACGGCGTTTTCGCCGCATGGGTCTGGAGCCGGTCGTGGATGCTGCAAGGAGAGCCGGCGTCCAGCGCGTCTTCCAGGGCGCCGCCGTTCCGCGCCTTGATCCCGCGCTGAAGGCGGAACTGAGCCGAGCCTACAACTCAGAGTTCGATGTGCTTGAAGATCTGCTCGAGGTCGATCTTTCCCCCTGGCGAACGGAAGTGCCATGAGCGAGGCGCCTGGAACCGAGCCGGGCCTCCGCCGGCGGGCAGCCAAGGGCGTCTTCTGGACGGCGGCAAGCAACTGGGGGAACGAGCTCACACGGCTGCTCGTCTTCGTGATCCTCGCGAGAGTTCTCGACCCGAAGGATTTCGGTCTCGTCGCGTTCGCGCTCGTCTTCATCGGGATGACTCAGGTGGTCGCCGACCAGGGGATGGCCGACGCACTCGTGCAGCGCAAAGACCTCGACCCTGCTCACTTTGACAGCGCGTTCTGGATGAACGTCGCCTTCGGCATCTTTTTGGCCGCGATCTTGGCGGGGCTTGCGATTCCGATCTCGCGCGCGGTCGGGGAACCACGTCTGGCGCCGGTGGTCGCCGTCCTCGCCCTCTCGATTCCGATCAGCAGTCTCAATCTCGTCCAGCGCGCGCTGATGACGCGAGAGCTTGCGTTCCGCTCGCTCGCGCTGAGAACCCTCGTCTCGATCGGCGTCGGAGCGGCGTTCGGCCTCACCGCAGCCTTTCTCGGTTTCGGCGTCTGGAGTCTGGTGGCCCAACACATCGCCGCCCCCATCGCCGGCGTGCTCGTCCTGTGGCGAGTCTCGGACTGGCGCCCGCGGGCAGCTTTCAGCTACCGGCATTTCAAGGATCTTTTCGGCTTCGGCTCGAACGTGGTCGGATTTCGGCTCCTCAACTACTTCAACCGAACGTCCGACCAACTGTTCATCGGTTCCTTCCTCGGAGCAGCGAGCCTGGGCTTCTACACCATCGGTTCCCGGATGCTCCGGCTTCTTTTTCAGGTCACGAGTAGCCTGATCGATCGAGTCGCGTTCCCTCTCTACTCACGCCTCCAAGGCAACACGCCGCGCCTCGTGCGCGCCCATTACAAGAGCACTGCTTTCGCCGCGTTGATCGCGTTTCCGGCCTTCACGGCCATGGTTGCGCTCGCTCCGGACTTCGTCCCGGTGATCTTCGGTACGAAATGGATGGGCAGCGTGCCGATCATGCAGATCCTCGCGTTCCTCGGGGTCGTGCAGTTCCTGACGTATCTGAACGGAACGATGCTGAAGGCGCTCGGCAAGCCGTCTTGGCAGGTGATCATCGTCGTCGTGACGACGGTTCTGAAGATTGCGGCGTTTCTCATTGCGGTGAACTTCGGGATCATTGCGGTGGCGATCGCGACGCTGTGCGTCGGGTGTGTCGTGGCTCCTGCGTATTACTGGACACTCCACCGGCTCATCCCAATCCGCTTGGGTGCCTATCTCGGCCACCTGAAGGGGCCGTTTGTTGCTTCCGTACTGGCGGGAGCGGCGATGTTCGCCATCCGTGGCGTTCTCGGCGACAGTCACCCGCTTGTCACGCTTCTGGTCGGTGCCGCTGGAGGCGCGCTGGTCTATCTAGCCTCGATCCGGGTGTTCTCGCGCGCCCTCGCCGCCGAGGCACTCGATCTGACGCGGCGCGGGATGCCCGGCTTGCGTATTCTCCGTCCGGCTCGCCGGGTGGCAGCTCGCTGAGGCTGACGCCCGGACGACTGGGACAATGGGGATATAGGGGAGATCGACATGGCGCTGCCGACATTCATCGTCATCGGGGTTGCGAAAGCCGGGACAACGTCGCTCTACCGGTACTTCGATCAGCATCCCGATGTCTTCATGTACGCGGAGAAGGGAACCAATTACTTCGGGTACGAGGATGCGCGCGACTGGAAGTGGTCCGATGAAGGCGAGCCACCGCTGCTCAGGCATTTCCGGGTCGAGACGTTCGAAGAATACGAGGCCGCGTTCGCAGGGGCTTCTGGGCAGAAAGCCATCGGCGAGGTCTCACCGCAGTATTTCCGCTCGCCGACGGCCGCCGAGCGCATGCATGCCCGTCTGCCCGACGTGCAGGTGATCGTCTCTCTCCGCAATCCGGCCGAGCGGGCCTTCTCGGGGTACCTGATGCGCATCCGCAGAGGCGAGCCCGTGAAAAGTCCCTCGGAGGACCTGTCGGCGGACTCGAGCCACGTCCGTGAGGGCTTCTACTACCGGCGCATGAAGCGCTATTTCGATGTGTTTCCGCGGGATCAGATCAAGGTTCTAGTCTTCGACGACTTCAGGCGCGACCCGGCGCTCGTTATGACAGAGCTTTTCTCGTTCGTCGGCGTCGACTCGAGCTTTCAACCGGACACCCAGCCGCGCCACAACCCTGCAAACGTTCCGCGAAGCCGGCTGCTGAACCGGCTTCTCTATCAGCCGGCCGTGATTCGAACTGCCAAGGCACTCGTTCCGGCGCGCCTACACGCGTCGGCCAAGAAAGTTCGAGAGGTGAACCTCGAGGAGCCCCCGAAGATGTCGCCCGAGCTGCGCAGTCGCCTTTTGGATCTCTACCGAGAGGACATCCTGAAGCTCGAAGACCTCGTGGAAAAAGACCTCACGAGCGCATGGCTCAATACCTGAGTCACCGCTCATTACCTGAGTCACCGGCGACTTACTCCAGCAGATGTGAGTGGCGCGAGCCCGCAAGCGCCCGCCGGACCTCGTCGTAGTTCGCGAGCACGTCCTGCTGGCTACCGGTTCGCGTCCTCAGGATCGCGGACTCGAGCGCGGCCCCCTCGAACGGAATGTGGAGAAAGTCAAAGAGCGGCTCGAACTGCCCTGGATCGGCACTGAGATCCTCGTAAGCCACTTCGAGATGACGGAGCCGGGCAAGCCTGAGGGTCCAGCGGCCCAGATTCTGCTTGAGCTCGAGCTTGCGGATGTCCCTCCCGAGCGAGCCCGTGTCGAGCTCCACGCTCTCGCCCTCAGGGCGATCCGCGGGCGAGAGAACGTGGGCCCGTCCGATCTGGCGCTTGAGCGCAAACGAGATCAGCACATCGAGGTGGTTTCGGCGTATCAGGTGAACCACATCGATTTTCTCGCGGACGAGGAACGGCAAGATCTCGGGGTACGACTTCACTTGCGAGTACATCAACTTGAAGCCGACGGAGCCTTCGGACGCGTAGAGGTCCGTGAGGTAGCGATAGACCGAGCGCGGTCTCCGCAGACCGTAACCTTCCCGGGATTCCACATACCTGGGCCAGGCGAAGTCCGAGTCCCACCGACGCTCCTGCGAGCGGGGGCGCGGCAGGAACAGCTCCCCCTGTCCCGAGACCCCGTCCTGGTTGTTGAGCACGCTCATCAACCACGTCGACCCCGTGCGCTGCGTGGTGAAAACCACGAATCGAGTCTTGTGATCGCTCATTCTCGGTCGAGCTGCCTCACGTTGCGACGCTGCGCGCCCTTACGTGGCCTGGTCGTGGATCTCTTCATGGTGGCATCGCCAGAAGTGCCTTTGGCCCCAGGACGCGACGAGGATTTGCTGCCTCAGCTGGCTTCGGCTATTGCCTCGTCCTGTGGGATCTCGCCCGGGCGGCAAGGAGTCATCCACGTGATGCGCGAATACCGCTCACGAACGCGTCGGCGACTGCCGATAGGTTCATCGAGTGGTTACGTCCGTGTATCAATCTAGAGTCTTGAGCAGTTTCAGACAAGAAGCAGGGTTACCATGAGGAAGATGAGCACCCCCAGCACGGCTCATACTCTCGGTGACGTTGGCGTTTCAGTCAGCCGTGAGCGCGCGGCCGTCCCGATCGTACGGGCTCGGGACGAACTCGCTGAAGAGAGCGTCACGGATCTCCTCGAGTCGACGAACGAGGTGCCAATGCAGTTCGTCCGGCTCGGTCTTCCGGTGGCGCTTTTCTTGTGGTTCCTCGTCGCGCTGATCGCGTACGGCGCCTATCGATTCCTCGCCGGCTGACCAGCCGGGCCCGCTCACGAACCGGAGCGAGCCCGGCTAGGACATTTACGGGACGAGCTCCACCTCGTACAGCTTGCCGTCGTTCTCGTTTGGCTCGTCATTGTTGTCGACCCCACGGTCGGTGAGGTAGAGGTGATGCGGCGATCCGTCCGTGCCCGGCGCGAAAACCAGATCCGAGAACCCTCGGCAAGGGGTCGTCGGGTTTGCCGCCCGGCAGAACGGCATGTCGATCGCCCGCACGAAGCCACCGGTCAACGTCATCTCGAGGATGAAGTGCCTCCTGCTGTCGACCGCGAAGAGATGGCCGCTCTTCCGGTCGAGGAGGATGCCGTTTGGGTCCTTGAAGTGGCGATCCCCAGGGCCCGTGAACGGCCCGAGATCGAACTGCCGCTTGATGGCGTCGTCACGCGTCCCGAAACGATGGTCGCGTCCGCGCTTCAGCTCGTAGACCTTCGTCGTGCTGGCGTCCGTCCAGATGAGCATGTCGACCTTGCGGCGGCGAGCATGCCATGTCACGCCTTCGGCATCGTCGGAGCCGTAGCGCAACGTATTCACGAGCTTCTTCACCTTGTCGTCTCGCGTCCCGATCTTTCCGTCCCTACCAGGACCGAAGCGGAAGATGGCGTTCTTGTCGTCGTCGACCACGAACAGGGACTTGCCGCGCGGGTACCAGGAGATCCCTTCCGGCTCGACGGTCGCCTTCGTGAGCCGCCGGGCTGCCTTCAGCGCTCCTGCCTTGGTGGTGACGAACAAGTTTCTGCCCTTCCAAAGCGGGGTCTCTTCGACCTCGGAGTCCGAGATCAAGAGCTTCTTCCGCTTACCGTCGTACGTCAGACCGGTTGGATCCGGGCTCGGAGTGGACCAATTAGTGGCGCGGTGCTTCACGAGCGAGCCCTCGACCACGCCGCTCGCCGGTGACACAAAGATGATGGCCCACAAACCGATTACGGCCGCAATGAAAAGTCGACGATGCATTTCTCCCTGACCCCCTAGTTCCCGTTTCCCGTGACCACGTCCGTGGCGTGCGCGGGATTCTACATGGTTTTCGCGGGGCCCTAGGAGTTCATGCGTAATCGCTGTACCATCGGGGGGTAGGTCCATGGGGTCATGCGGAGGGAGCTGAAGGGGGCAGTCGGCAAACGAGTGTTTCCATGGACGCGTCGTCTTGTCGGGTTACTCGCTGCCGCATCGATGTTGGTCCTTGCGGGAAGCGCTTATGCAAGCTCGAACTGCGGATCCTCGGGCAGCCAGACATTGTGCGTGAGCGTCGCCGACGGTCCTCTCTCCGGTCCTGCGTCCATCCGAGTCACGAAATCACCGAACAGCGGGAATGTGACTGCCACCTGGACTCCGTCCGGAAAGCCCGCCGTCCAGCTCATCATGAGGTTCGCCCCATCCCCGACCACCGGCGACTACTCGTTCGTATGGCCGACGCAGAAGTACCTGGACGGATCCGGGACGCTCAGCATGCGGGCCTCGGGTGATAGCGCCGCGGTGGCGATCCCTGTGACGCTCGCCAACGGCAATACGACCGACTTCCTCCACTCGCCGAACGACTGGTCCTCGTTTCTACCCCCGCCCGTCTGGACGTCGCTCGAGGACCCCGTCGTGGGCGCGGTGGGCGACGGTCCGAGCGGGGAGGCTGCCCCAAACGGGCTCGCCGAGGCCATCTTCGGCAACCAACCCGACCTTTTCCTGTTCCTGGGAGACATCTACGAAAGGGGGACCTTCACCGAAGTGCTCAACCATTACGGCGAGAACGACATGGACGGAGGCGTTGGGACGCTTTGGGGCAAGCTGGCCTCGATCACCCAGCCGACGCTGGGCAACCATGAGGCGCCGAATCTCGTCGCGTGGACGGATTACTTTCACGGGCGCCCCGCCTACACGTCCTTTCGGTACGGGAACGTGCTCTTCTTCGATCTTGCTTCCAGCGGTCCCTCGATGGCCGCCGGCAAAGCGCAGTACAACTACGTGAAGAGCCTTCTTACGAACACGGCGAGTCCTCCGCCCCCCTGCATCGTCTCGTTCTGGCACGCACCGGCACGATCCAAAGGCACTATCCATACGAGCAGGCTCGCGATGTGGAAGCTCCTCGCCGACAACGGGGGCGATCTCGTCCTGAACGGACATATGCACTCGATGGTTCAGTATCGGCCGCTCAGCGACCAGCTCACTGCGCCCTCCACGGGGCAGCCGACCATGATCCAGCTCGTCAACGGCGCGGGAGGGCACAGTATCGCGGGGACGCCGACGGGAGACTCCCTCGTGGACTGGGCAAAGGGCAAGACTGTCGGGACAATCGCGCTGACGCTCGTGGGTGCTCGCGCGGGCGGGACCCCCACTCGGCTCTCGTGGGTCTTCGAAGACAAGGCCGGAAACCCGCTGCATTCCGGTTCGCGCGACTGCTCGTAGCAAAGGCTGTATCCTCACGCGGATGGTTCCGAGGACGGCGTTTCGCCGAGCGACCCTCGCTATCTTCCTGATCGCTCTCGCAGCGTTCGCTGCGCCGACGGGCTCCGCCACTCCACGTTTCCACGT
>JAICVP010000225.1 GCA_025935275.1 Thermoleophilia bacterium | reverse complement strand
TGCGGGGCGTCGAGCTGGATGTAGCGGGCCCCCAGCCGCACGAGCTCGTCGACCTCCTCGCGCAGGATCTCCGCGACATCGCCGAGGTAGTCCTCGAGCGAGGCGTAGGCCTCGGGTGGGCGATCCGGATTCCAGAAGTTGGCGAATAGGGAGGGGCTGGGCAGCGTTACCTTCAGCACGCGGTCGGTCCGATCCCGCGCGTACATGAACTCCGCCGCCGACAGAAAGCGTCTCCGTTGAAGCTTGCCCGTCACCGCCAGGGCCGGCCGCTCGACGTTCAGGTCGCCGAGCTCGTCGCTGTGCCACTCGCCCCAGAGGAAGGCGTCGAGGTCCCAGTCGCCGAACCCCTCGACAGCCGCGGGCAGCTGGCTCTGGAAGGAAAGGCGGCGCATCTCGCCGTCCGTGACGACGTCGAGACCGGCCTCCTCCTGCAGCGCGATTGCCTCGTCCACGGCGGCGTTCTCCGCCTCGGCGAACTTTTCCTCGTCGATCGCACCTGCTTCGAGCTGCTCCCGGGCCTCGAGGAGAAACGGGGGGCGCAGCAGGCTGCCGACGACATCGGTGCGGGCCGTGAGCACGCGCCTACTCTAGTGAGGGCGAGGTCGGGGTACGATGCCCGCTTCGCGCCGAGGCGCGGGTCGCGCGCATGAGAGACATCCTCGTCCTCTCCCCGCAGGAGCGGGATCTTGTCGCCATCCGCGCTGCGGGGCTGGAGGACCGATACCGCGTCCGCTACGAGGGCTCCGATCTCGACCAGCTGGAGATGTTCGAGCCGGAGTCGTTCCTCGAGCACGCCGAGTCGCTTCCGGCCGACGGCGTCATCGGCACGAAGGATCTCTCCGCGCTCCTGGCCGCGATCCTCGCCGAGCGCCGCGGCCTTCCTGGCCCGACGCCGCACTCGCTCCTCGCGCTCCAGCACAAGCCGACCTCGCGCGACGTGCAGCGCCTCGTGGCCCCCGAGTCGACGCCGAAGTTCTGCCTCCTAGAGGACGGCATTCCCTGCGACCCTCCGTTCTTCGCGAAGCCGGTCGTCGGCCGGCTGTCGCAGAACGCCTACCGAATCGACGACCTCTCCGAGCTCTCGAAGCTCCACGAGGCCGACCGGTATACGAACCGCTACGCGGAGATCGCGTCGATAGCCGGGGGCGATCCGGCGAAGGTGCACGGCTTCATCGGGGAGGAGCTCCTCTCCGGCGACGAGGTCACGCTCGAGGGCTACGTGCACGGGGACTCCGTCGTGACGATCGGCGTCACCGATTCGGTCAAGTACAACGGCACGTTCAGCTTCGAGCGCTTCGAGTACCCGTCGGCCCAGCCCGAGGAGCGGCAGGCCGAGCTCTCCAGCATCGCCGCGCGGATCCTCCCGGCGCTCGGCTTCGAGGGCGGCTTCTTCAACGTCGAGTTCTTCGTCCCGGAGGACGGGCCCGCGCAGATCATCGAGGTCAACGGGAGGATCGCCTCGCAGTTTGCGCCGCTCGTCCAGGCGCTGCACGGCCGTTCCACCTACGACGCCCTGTTCGAGCTCGCGTGCGGAGACGACCCGAAGTGGGAGACCGGCATTCCCGACGGCGTTGCCGTCAGCTACGTGATGCGGGTCTTCGAGGACGCGTTCGTGGAGGCCGTGCCGGATCCCGACGACAATCTCGAGGTCCTCGTCCGCCCGGGTCTGCCGCTCTCGTCCCAGGGGACGAACGACGCCCAGAGCTACCGGCTCGCGATCCTCTACGAATCGGGCGCGACGAGAGACGACGCGGTCGCCAGCGCGCGCGAGCGCGCCGCGGGCCTCAATTTCCGGCTGGCGCCGGTTCCTGTGCGCTGACGTCGGGCGCGTCCTCGCGGTTCACGATCCCGATCGCCGCGACAGCTGCTCCCGCGAAGGCGAGCCCCGCCGCCACGATCATCCCGACCCGGAAGCCGTCGATGGAGGCACTGCGGAGGCTTTCGTCGACCTGGTTCTTCGCCAGCGGGTCGCCGGTGGCCACCTGCGAGTCGTAGACGAGCGAGATGACGAGTCCGATGGCGGCGACGGCGATCAGGTTCCCGAGGCGCGAGACCGTCGAGTTGACCCCTGAAGCGATCCCGGCAAACTCCGACGGCGCCGACTTGAGGGCTGTGGCCGTGATCGGCGCGACGAGCATCGCGAGCCCCAACGAGAAGACGAGGATGGAGGCGAAGCCCCACGTCCAGAAATCGCTCGTTTCCGTGACCGGAAGGATCAGCAGGATCCCGATGCCGACGAGGAACGGGCCCACGGTGAGGTAGAGGCGCGGCCCGTGCTCGTCTGCGAGCTTCCCGAAGCGCGCGGCGAGCGCGATCATGATCACGCTGCCGGGGATTCCGAGCAAAGCGGCTTCGAACGGCGAGAAGCCGATGAACTGCAGGTACAGCTGGACGAAGATCAGCTGCGCGTAGAGCGCCCCGTAGACGAGGAACGTCTCGAGGTTCGCCATCGCGAAGTTGCGCCGCTTGAAGAGGTCGAAGGGGAGCATGGCGTTCTCCGACTTCGCCTCGACGAGGCAGAACGCGACGAGTGCGGGCACGGAGATCGCGAACGCCCACCAGACCTCGTCCAGCCCCCTGTCCGGCGCCTCGACCAGACCGTAGGTCAGGGTCCCGAAGGCGACTGCGGCGAGCGTGGCGCCCGGGATGTCGAGGCGGCCGACCCGCAGCAGCTTCTGCTCGTTGCACTCGCCCGCCTTGGCGAGGACGACCGTCAGGGCTGCAAGCGGCAGGTTGATGAAGAAGATCCAGCGCCACGAAACCCACTCGACGAGCGCGCCCCCGAGGGGAGGCCCGCCGATGGTCGCCACCGTCGTGAACGCCGTCCATAGGCCGATCGCGCGCCCGGCCTCGTCCCCGTACACGCCGCGCAGGAGCGCGAGGGAGTTCGTCGTCAGAAAGGCGCCTGCAACCCCCTGCAGCGCGCGCGCGAGAATGAGGAAGCCGCCCGTGGGAGCGAAGCCGGCGAAGGCGGACGCGACTGCGAAGCCCGCCGCCCCCGCGATGAACGTGGGCCTACGACCGTAGCGGTCGCCGATGGCGCCGCCGACGAGATAGAGAGACGCGAGGGCGAGCGAGTAGGAAAGGACGATCCACTGCTGGCCGGTCAACCCCAGGTCGAGATCCTCTGCGATCGTCGGCAGGGCGACGAACACCACCGTCGCGTCAATGAAGGCAAGCGAGGATCCGAGAACGGTCGCGGCCAGCGTCAGCGTGCGTCGCTGGTCAAGGGTGAAGGCCGCCATGGAGGGTGAGGATATGCTCGCGAGACGATGAGGGGAATGGTGGCGGGCATCGTCGGGGCCGGGGTTTGGGCGGCCGCCGAACCGGCGCTGGGGCGGGCATTCGGCGTCCCCTGGTACTCGGATCGCCGGCTCCTCGGCGGGCTCTTGCGGGTCGGCCCCGAGGGAGCAATCGCGGTTCACCTCGCCAACGGCGCGCTCTTCGGTGCGACGTTCGAAGGGCTGGGCTTCCGCGGCCCCGTCAAGGGAGCCGCGCTGGCCCAGGCCGAGAGCCTCGGGCTGTGGCCCTGGATGGCGCTCGTCGACCGCGTCCACGAAGACCGCC
>JAICVP010000134.1 GCA_025935275.1 Thermoleophilia bacterium | reverse complement strand
TCACCGCCGGAGGTGCGTCGACCCCGAAGTGCACCATGACCTCGGAGCCGAGTGCCTCGGTCAGCTCGACGGTTCCCTTGAGCCGCCGGTCGGCGGGTGCATCGGAGTCGAGCGCTGCATCCTCGAGATGCTCCGGGCGAATGCCGAGCACGACCCGCTTGCCCTCGAAGGCGCGCAGGGCGGGGCGCGCGCCGAGCGCATCGGAGTCCAGCTTGATGCGCTGATCTCCGGTGACCGCCGTGAGCGATCCGTCCGAGCCCTCGAGGATGGCTTCGACGAGATTCATTGCCGGGCTGCCGATGAAGCCGCCCACGAAGAGGTTGACCGGATGGTCGTACAGCTCCTGGGGCGATGCCACCTGCTGCAGCTGGCCCTTGCGCATGACGGCGACGCGGTCGCCCATCGTCATCGCCTCGATCTGGTCGTGCGTGACGTAGATCGTCGTCACGCCGAGGTCGTCCTGCAGGCGCGCGATCTCCGCGCGCGTCTGTACGCGAAGCTTGGCGTCCAGGTTCGAGAGGGGCTCGTCCATGAGGAAGGCTTGCGGGCGGCGCACGATCGCGCGCCCCATCGCGACGCGCTGGCGCTGCCCGCCTGAGAGGGCACGCGGCTTGCGCTTCAGATAGGGCTCGAGGCCGAGAACCCGCGCGGCTTCTTGGACGCGGGTGTCGATCTCGGCCTTCTTCTCTTTCCGGAGCTTGAGGCCGAAGGCGATGTTGTCGTAGACCGTGAGGTGCGGGTAGAGCGCATAGCTCTGGAAGACCATCGCGATGTCTCGGTCGCGCGAGGGCACGTGATTGACGACGCGATCGCCGATCCGAAGGACGCCTTCGCTGATCTCCTCGAGGCCGGCCACCATGCGGAGGGCGGTTGTCTTCCCGCATCCGGACGGGCCGACGAGCACCATGAACTCGCCGTCCTCAATTTCCAGGCTCATATCCGAGACGGCACGTGTGCCGTCTGGATAGACCTTCGCAACCCGATCGAATGTAACTCCTGCTACCGGAGGCCCCCGTTTCCTCGCTGAGCGCGGGCGAGCTTACCAAGTCGAAACAATTCTGCGCGCGGTTGCAGTTACTAGACTCGCTGCGTGGACACGCGCACGATCGCCATCCTCGAAGGGGACGAAACGGGGCAGGAGCTGCTCGAAGAAGCAGTCCGCGTCCTCGCTCCGGACGCAATCGGGTTCGAGCTCGAGCTTCCGCGCTTCGATCTCTCTCTCGAGGCCCGCCGGCGGACGGGCAACCAGGTCGTCCACGAGGCCGCTGCGGCGGTCCGGGAACACGGGCTCGGCCTCAAGGCGGCGACGGTGACCCCGGAGGGGAAGGACGACGTCGGCAGTCCCAACCGAATCCTTCGCGAAGAGATCGGCGGCCACGTCATCGTCCGCACGGGCCGTCGCATCCCCGGAGTCGTGCCGATCGGCGGCGCCTTCTACCCCATCTCCGTGGTGCGCATGGCCGTCGGAGACGCCTACGGCGCCAAGGAGTGGCGCGAGGGCGACGGCGACGAGGAGGTTGCCTTCCGCACGGAGCGGATCGAGCGGCGCATCTGCCACGCGGTCGCCGAGTTCTCCTTCCGCCACGCCGAGCGCACGAAGGCGAAGGTTTTCGGCGGGCCGAAGTACACCGTCAGCCCGATCTACGAGGGCATGCTCAAGGAGGAGATGGACGCAGCCGCCGAGCGCCATCCCGACGTTGCCTACGAGCCGCAGCTCATCGACGCGACGTTCGCGCTGCTGATCGGCTCGGCCGGGGAGGCGCTCGTCATCCCGGCGCTCAACCGCGACGGCGACATCCTCTCCGACCTCGTCCTGCCCCTCTTCGGCTCGATCGCGGGCTCGGAGTCGCTGCTCGTCGCGTTCAACGAGGACTACACGCCGCGCGCGCTCATGGCTGAGGCGGCGCACGGCACCGCGCCCGCGCTCCAGGGCAAGAACGTTGCGAACCCGATGGCGATGATCCTCGCCTCGGCCGCCCTCCTCTCCCATATCGACGACGAGGAGGCGCGCGCCGCCGGGCGGGCGATCCGTGAGTCCGCGCTCGAGGCGGTGTCGGCGGGAACGAGAACAGCCGATCTCGGCGGGCACGCGTCCACCACCGAGTTCACGGACGACGTCATCGCCCGCGTTCGCTCCAAGCTCGAAGTCTGGGCCTCTCTGGGCAACGTTTGAGGCGAATCGGGGCCTACCTCAAGAGCCTCGACCCGAGGCTTCCTCGCTCCGTCTGGATCCTGAACACGGGCGGGCTCATGAACGCCGTCGGAACCGGGATGGCGTATCCGTTCGTCGTCATCTACCTGCACAACGTGCGCGGCTTCTCGCTCGCGATCTCGGGCCTCATCGTGGCGGCCTCGGGCGCGGCCGGGATCATCTGCGGCCCGGCGATCGGCGTAGTCATCGACAAGTTCGGCGGCCGGGTGACGCTGGGAGGCGCGCTCACGCTGCAGGCAATCGGCTGGGGAAGCTTCCCCCTCGTCCGGGAGCCGTGGCACGCAGCCCTGGCCGCCGTCGTGGCGGGAGTCGGGAACGCGGGCTTCTGGCCGAGCCAGTCCTCCCTCCTCGCCGGGCTGGCGCCGCAGGCCCGGCGTCACGGCGCCTTCGCGCTTCAGCGCGTCACCCGCAACCTCGGCATCGGCCTCGGCGGGCTGATCGCAGGTCTGATCGCGACCACGTCGGATCCGTCAAGCTTCACGGTCCTCTTCGTGGTGAACGCGATGACGTTCTTCCTCTTCGTCGGGATGCTCTTCTTCGTCCCCGACCCCGAGATCGCACCCACGGAACCCGGCGTCCCGCGCGGCGGCTATCTCGACGTGCTTCGCAACCAGGTGTTTCTCGGGGTGGTCGGGCTGAACGTCGTGTTCGTCACCGCGGGCTACGCGCAGATCGAGCTCTTGCCGGTGTTCGCGAAGAACGAGGCGGGTGTGTCGGAGCGTGAGATCGGCCTCCTCTTCTTCCTGAACACCGTGATCGTGGCCGTCGCGCAGCTCCCGGTGGCGAAGCTCCTCGAGGGCCGAAGCCGCATGCGGGCGCTTGCCGTCATGTGCGTCCTCTGGGCGGTGTCGTGGGTCTTCGTCCTGATCGGAGGCGCGGGCTTCGAGGCGGCCGCGGCGGTGGCCGTCTTCTCCTTCGCCGTCATCCTCTTCGGGCTCGGCGAGTGTTTTCAAGGGCCTGTGCAGGGCGCGCTCGTGGCCGATCTCGCGCCGCCGCGGTTGCGCGGCCGCTACATGGCAGTCTCGACGAACTCCTGGGACCTCGGTTTCCTCCTCGGTCCGGCGATCGGCGGGTTCATCCTCGCGGCGGAGCCGCTCGCCTTGTGGCCCCTCGCCGCATTCGCGTGCCTCGGCGCTGGCATCGGCTGTCTCAGCCTGGAGAGCCGTCTCCCGCCGCAGCTGCGGCTCACACCGGCGTGAGGTGGATCTTGGTCACCGGCCGGGACGCCCGGCTCGAGGCGGTCGACTTCGGCGGCCACGGCCCCGGCGTCCTCCTCCTGCACGGGCTCGCAGGCACCGCTGTGGAGTGGGAGGACACCGCGACGTGGCTCACCGCCGAGCATCGCGTAGTCGCACTCGACCAGCGTGCCCACGGACGGAGTGAGCGGCGGCCGGGAGACGTGACGCCGGCTGCGTTCGTGGCCGACGCCATCGCGACAGTCGAGGCCCTCGGCTTAGCGCCTGCGATCCTGGTGGGCCAGTCGCTCGGAGGC
Organism: Thermoleophilia bacterium; assembly: GCA_025935275.1. Taxonomy (GTDB): domain Bacteria; phylum Actinomycetota; class Thermoleophilia; order Gaiellales; family Gaiellaceae; genus DATEOR01. Next base: position 2,126 of record JAICVP010000134.1, on the reverse strand, counting down.
CTGGTCGCTTTCCTCGCCGCCTCCGAGCGGCCCGACCTCCTCAGGGCGCTGATCGTCGTGGAGGCCTCGCCGACCCGCGAAGAGCCCGAGGTAGCAGAGCAGATCGCCGACTACTTCGAATCGTGGCCGCTTCCGTTCCCATCCGCAGAGGCTGCCGTTACGTTCTTCGACGGGGAGAGCCTGAGGGCACGCGCGTGGGCCCGGAATCTCGTCGCTGCTCCGGACGGGCTACGGCCGGCCTTCGACGCCGACGTGTTGGTGGCGGCGATCGGGGAGGCGCTCGCACGAGATCACTGGGACGCATGGCGGGCGCTGAGAGTTCCGACGCTGCTGGTGCGGGGCAAGGAGGGCGAGCTCTCGGCGGCGGAAGCGACCGCCATGGTCGATGCGGTGCCTGCGGCGCAGCTCGTCTCCATACCCGGCGCCGGCCACGACGTTCACCTTGACGCGCCCGACGCATTCAGACGCGCGGTCGAGAGCTTCCTCGCCGGCCTGAGCTGAGCGCGCGCTCGATGGCTGCGCGCCCGTCGCGCAAGACCGGCTCGCCGTGCGAGACCAGCACCATCTCGACCGGCAGGTCGAGGAGCGGCCGAAGCGCCTCGCGCAGCTCGTCGTAGCTCAGGCCCGGCTCCAGGTAGCCGAGCCAGCCGGGCGGGCACATGCGCAGGCCGCCGGCCTCGTCGCCGAGGAGCCGGTCACCGGGGATGAGGGCACGTGGCCCTGGAAGCCAGACCATCGTCTCCCCTGCCCGGCGGATGGTCACGGTCTCCACTCCTTCGGGAAGCGCGGCCTTGGCCCGGGAGGTGCCCGCGTCGAACCGTCGCACGACCTCGTCCCGGCTGCGGCGGTGGAAGCCGATCGTCGTCAGCACGCGAACGGGCCGGCCGTGCGCGCGTACGCGCTCATCGAGGGCCGGCCAGAGCTCGTCCGGAACGAGTGGATCGACGAACACGAACTCCTGCGGCGCAGCAAAGGCGACCGAGCCGACGATCTCCGGCCAGTCGGAAGGGCTTTCCGGCGCCCTGCTCGGCACCCAGTCCGGATGCCTTGCTTCCCAGCGCCAGAGTCTTGGCGCGAGCTCCGTGAGCCCGGCTATCGCTGGTCGAGCGGAGGGTTCTGGACGTTGTGCTCGGTGGCGTAGGAGTCCACCAGCTGGTTGATCACGTCCGCTCCGTCGCCGTAGGCGTAGTTGATCTTCACGAACGGCTCCCATTTTTCGGGGAGCGCGTCCTCCGGGAAGATCGCCTCGACCGGGCACTCCGGCTCGCAGGCGCCGCAGTCGATGCACTCCTCCGGATCGATGATGAGCATGCGGTCGAACACATGGATGCAGTCGACTGGACACACGTCCACGCAGGACAGGTCTTTGATGTCGATGCAGGGCTCGGCGATGATGTACGTCATCGCCGGGCAGTTTATGTAACGAGCTCTTCGACCAGTTGCGGTGCCCGCTCGGCCAGAGCAGAGCGCGCGACGACCTGATCCAGGCCCGCTTCGTGCGCAGCACGAAGGCCCGAGGTGTCCGTGTGGTTCGTGTAGCCGAGGATCGGTATGTCCGGCCAGGAGTCCGCGACCTCGTAGGGATCGATGCGCGCCAGGTCGCAGATCACGAGGTCGGGCGAGTCGACGCTGTCGGTCGTGATCAGCTTGTGGGACGCGCCCAAGAGCGCATCCAGCTTTCCTCGAAAGAAGAGATCGACCCCCGCCAGCAGGATCGTCGCCACGGGCAGGAGCGTACCACCCCAGGAGGCCGGAAAATAGGGCATTGCTAGCTTTCCGCGCATGGCGGCGACCGCCTGCTTCGCGCGAAAAGTGGCCCTCTGGTTCGAGCGCGAGGGGATGGAGCAGGTCGCCGATCTCGCCCGGCTCCGACAGATGAACATGGCGATCGCCCTCGCTGCCTCGCGTTGGAACGAGTTCGCCGCCGGGCCCGAGCCGGTCGAGCGGATGAACGCATGGCTCGACGAGGTCGAGCGGCGCGCAATCGTGCGGGGCGCAGACGCACGAGCGGAGGCGATCAGGCTCGCGCGGGCCTGGTTCGCCGACTGCCTAGACGAAAGCCCCAAGTAACAGACTGTTACTTGGTCGATGTCGTCACAGGTCGAATCGGTGGATCCCGCAGTACT
>JAICVP010000329.1 GCA_025935275.1 Thermoleophilia bacterium | reverse complement strand
GACCGCGGCCTGATCGACGTCGACGCCTTCGAGGTCGTCCCATCTTCCGTTTCAGCCAGTTGACCCAGGAAGAGGCAGAGGCGATCGCCGAGTGGCGCTACCCGGGCCCCTACTCCTTCTACGACTGGACGGCCGACCCGGACGACCTACGGGAGCTGCTGGATCCGGAGCTGCGCGGCGAGGCCTACTGGGCGGTGAAGGACGAGGACGAGCTCGTCGGCCACTTCTCCTTGAAGCCGAAAGGCGACGACCTCGAGATCGGCCTCGGCCTGCGACCCGACCTCACCGGTCGCGGCCTGGGAGCGGAGTTCCTCGCCGCCGGCCTCGACTTCGCGCGGGAGCACTTCGCACCGGAGCGGTTCATCCTCGCCGTGGCGACGTTCAACGAGCGCGCGATCAAGGTCTACGAGCGCGCAGGCTTTCGGCGTGACCGCGTCTACATGCACTCGACCGCCGGTGCCGAGTGGGAGTTTCTCGCGATGAGCCGGCCGGCTTAGCCCTGCTACGAGACGGCTTGCGGGCTTCGGCTCTTGCGGACGGGACGGCCCGCTTCGCGGGGCGGCAGTGTTGCGAGCACCGCGTCTACGTCGTAGAGAGCGACCCCGAAAGTGAACGCGTACCACCGATCTTCAAGCGGCAGGGCGAGGTCTTCGGCAAAAACGCGCTCCTCGACGAAGCGGAATCCTCGCCGCAGAAATTCACCCCCGGAAGCCCAGCCACCGGGAGATGCCGAGCCGAAGAGCAAGTCGCGGTTGACGCACTCCGCCGCGGCCCACCCAAGGATGCGCTCCGGGGACTCGCCTTTCGGGAACGATGCGACGACTGCCGCCGCTTCCTTTTCGAGCGCGGCGCGCATATCGAGGTTGGTCGTTCGGATGGCGCTTTCGGCGGCTCGCCAGACGTAGCCCGCCGAGGCAAGAGGCGAGAGACTCCGGGGTGCATCCATCTCGCGAAGGGCTATTCCCAGATCAGTCCTCACGCTCGGATTGCGGTCGGACCAATAGAGCCCGAGGAACCGGCTGGCCGCCGCGTCGAACACGTCGTCCTGAGGATCGCCGAGGGATCCAACCCAGAACGGCGACTCACTGGGCGAGATCGACCAGTCGATCTCGCCGCGCACAAACGGCTCGAGTTTCATCAGCGCGACGACATGGCGCGCGGGCGCAGGGCCCGCCACGCTGAAGACGGGCTGGAAGATATCCCCCTGCTCGCAGCAGTGAATCGCATCCAGCGCCGAACCCAGCCAGAACGACGAGACCCCTAATCTCTCGAGGTGGGCGCGGAGCGCATCCTCGAGCCCGGTCCTTCTGCGGAAGAGACCCACGGCGCCGCCATGATAACCCGGTAGGGTCGCTCCGTGGTCTCGAATCCGTTCGACTTCACGGGCCGCGCAGCCCTCGTCACCGGCTGCGGCAGCGCGGAGGGAATCGGCTTCGCGTGCGCGCGCATGCTGGCGCGGCTCGGAGCGCGGGTCGCGATCACGTCGACGACCGACCGCATCGAACAGCGCGCCGACGAGATCCGCGCGGAAGGAGGGGAGGTGTCCGCGCACGTGGCCGACCTCACCGAACGCGAGCAGGCGGTCGCGCTCGTCGAGGCAGCCGGAGAGCTCGACATCCTCGTCAACTCGGCCGGGCTCGCCCAGACCGGCGTCGAGATGCCGTTCCCGCGTTTCGCCGACATCGACCCCCAGCTCATGATGCGCCAGCTGGACACGACGTTCATGACGGCCTTCCACACGACGAAGGCGGTCCTGCCCGGCATGGTCGCGCGGGGCTACGGGCGCATCGTCATGGTCTCCTCGGTGACCGGCCCGTTCGTGACCGCGCCCGGGAGCGGCGCCTACGCGGCGGCCAAGGGCGCGATGGACGGGATGATGCGGACGATCGCCGTCGAGCACGGCCGCGACGGGATTACGTGCAACTCCGTGTCGCCCGGCTGGATCGCGACCGCCTCGTCCGAGCCCGACGAGACCGAGGCCGGCACGCACACTCCGGTCGGCCGCTCGGGGACACCAGACGAGGTCGCCGCGCTCGTCGCCTTTCTCGCCTCCGAGGGCGCGAGCTACGCCACCGGCCAGCCATTCGTCGTGGACGGGGGCAACATCATCCAGGAGCCGCACGGGATCGATCTCTACGGGCAGTGAGCTGCTGGCGG
>JAICVP010000380.1 GCA_025935275.1 Thermoleophilia bacterium | reverse complement strand
TGCGACCCGCGGATTAGAAGTCCGCCGCTCTGTCCACTGAGCTACGGGCGCGTCGGGGAGGAACGTAGCACCCGGGCTACACTGCACCTTGCACGGTGGCCGTAGCTCAGCTGGTAGAGCCCCGGGTTGTGGTCCCGGCTGTCGCGGGTTCGAGTCCCGTCGGCCACCCCTAGCTTCTCCGTGCGCGCCGTAGCTCGAGCGCGCGGCGCACATCCGACCAGGACAGGAGGCCGACGAACCGGTCTCCGTCGAGAACGAACGCGCGCGAAAGGTCGCCGTCCGAGAACGCCGCCGACGCATCGAAGAGGTCGTCGTCCTCGTGCACCACCGGAATCTCCTCGCGGGGAAGCATGCACTCGCGCACCGTGCGGGTCTCCCACTCGCTCCTCGGCACCTCGGTGACGCAGCGCAGAGGCAGGAGCCCGACGACATCGCCGTTCTCGGTAACCGGGTAAGTCGGGTGGTGGGTCGTCCAGGCGATGTCGTCCATGAACCGGCCGATAGAGATGTCTGGGCTCGTGGTCACCGGGTCGCGCACGACCAGGTCTCCGACCCGGAGGCCGCGGAGCGCCTGCTGCGCGAGCGAGAGGCGGTTTTCCGCCGTTGCAGCCTGGAGCAGGAACCAGCCCAGAAAGGCGATCCAGAGCGCGCTGTACTCGTCCTTCCAGATCGCGAATCCCACGCCGCCGAGCACGAACAGGTATCCGAATCCTTGCCCGATGCGGGCTGCGACGTTGGTCGCCCAGCGCAGGTTTCCGCTGATCCCCCAGAGCGCCGAGCGGAGCACGCGGCCGCCGTCGAGGGGCAAAGCGGGCAGCAGGTTGAAGAGCAGGAGGACGAGGTTGATATAGCCGAGCCAAGCGGCGACGCCGTCGGCCACCTCGGGCAGCCTCGCCTTCCAGGCGAGGAGGACGAAGATCGCGCCGAGCACGAGTGAGACGGCGGGCCCGGCGATCGCGATCCGAAACTCCGCGCCTGCGCTCGGGAACATGCCCCGGAACTTGGCCACGCCACCGAACAGCCAGAGCGTGATGCCCTCGATCTCTACTCCCTCGCGCTTGGCCTCGAGCGCGTGGCCGAATTCGTGCGCGAGCAGCGAGGCGAAGAAGAACAGCGCCGCGACGACCGCCATGGTCACGTAGGTGGCCCGGTCGTGACCCGGGTTCGTGCTCGGAAAGATCCCCGTGGCCAGGGTCCACACGATCAGCGCGAAGACGATCGCCCAGCTCCAATTCACGCCGAAGCGGATGCCGGCGATGCGGCCCAGCGTCAGGCTGTCGCGCATCCGGGGTTACTGGCCCTTGCGGACCTGGCGGGCGATCTCGGCGGCGCGCTTCGCGACGATCGGCCCGTGCTTGCGGGCCTGCTTGGCCGCGTTCTCCATGATCTGCCGGCGCTGCTCCGGCGGAATGCGCTTCCAGCCCCGTTGAGCCTTGAGCGCGAGCGCGACGAATTTCCAGGTTGCCATCCACGCCATGTTCACACAACGGCCGGGCGGCCCAGGAGGGTGCGCCGGCGGCCTAGAGGATCCAGACGGGTGTTCCGACCC
>JAICVP010000073.1 GCA_025935275.1 Thermoleophilia bacterium | reverse complement strand
GTCGCCGGTGGATATGCCTTCCGCGCGGCGCGCGAGGCGGCCGAGGCCTGCGCTCGCCTCGTCGAGCGCCCGGTGCAGCGCGGGCTCTCGCAGGCCGCGCTCGAGACGCTCGCCATCGTCGCCTATCTCGGGCCGGTGTCGCGCCCGGAGATCGCCCGGATTCGCGGTGTCGCCGCCGACTCGGCGGTAGCTGGCCTCGTCGAGCGAGGGCTGATCGCCGAGGCTGGCCGCGACAAGGATGGCGGGGCTATCCGCTACGAGGCCACGCCGCTCTTCGAACGGGTCTTCGGCCTCACCGGGCTCTCCGAGCTGCCGCGCCTCGATGACCTCGCCGAGGACGATGAGGGTCTGCGCGCGCGCCTCGAAGAAGTCGCCGGCCGCCGCGGCGCCTAGCTCTCCCGAACGATCGCCTCTGCCTCCTCGCGGGTGAACGCGCGAAGCGTCTCCGTGCGCACGTTTCCGTGCCGTGCGAGCTCGAGGACGATGCCGTAGGCGGTCTCGTCGTTCGGAGCCTCGAAGATCTCGACCACGTCGTAGCGCCCGAGCGTGACGTAGACGTCGATGAGCTTCCCGCCGCGATCCCGGATGACGGCGTCGCTTTCCTCGACCCGGTCGCGCCAGGCAGGCAGCCCGCCGATGCCCTGCGAGGTCCAGTGCATGAGCGAGATGTAGACGGGCACGGCGGGATAATGACCGCTCGTGCGCCTGAACGCCTACCTCGCCCGGGCGGGAATCGCCTCGCGCCGCGGGGCCGAGGAGCTGATCCGCGCAGGACGCGTGACCGTCAACGGCGAGGTGGCCGGCCTCGCGACCTTCGTGGAGGGAAAGGACCGCGTCGAAGTGGACGGCGCCGAGGTCGGGCCCGAGCCGCTCACGTACGTCCTGCTGCACAAGCCGGCGGGCGTCGTCACGACCGCCCGTGACCCCCACGGCCGGCCCACCGTGGTCGGCCTCGTCGGGCACGAGCGGCGCGTGGTTCCGGTCGGGCGGCTCGACGCGGACACCACCGGGGTCCTGCTCCTCACGAACGACGGCGCGCTCGCGCACCGGCTCATGCACCCGCGCTACGAGGTGGACAAGGTCTACGAGGTCGTGGTCGAAGGCGAGCCCGACGACGACGACCTTACGCGCCTCGCCGAGGGCGTGGAGCTGGATGACGGCAAGACGGCACCTGCCCTGGTCAGGCGCCTGGAGCCTTCCCTGCTGGAGCTGACCCTTCATGAGGGGCGCAAGCACCAGGTGAAGCGGATGCTGGCTGCGGTCGGCCACCCCGTGACCAGGCTCCATCGCAGCTCATATGCCGGACTCGGCACCGACGGGCTCGGCCCGGGCGAATGGCGCGAGCTCAGTGCAGAGGAAGTCGCGGCGTTACGTGCCCCAGGGGCTCCATAGCCGGTCCGGCATCGAAGACGGGACCAGGTCCTCGATCACGACCAGCCCGAGGAGCCGATCCCAGAGCCCGCGCCCGGCTGGGTCGCAGACCTGCCAGAGGTGGCCGAGGAACGCGAGCGAGGCGACCGCGATCGAGACGGCGCGCGAGACCTCGTGAAACGTCGAGAGCGGTGTGTCGTAGCGGCCGAGGAGAAAGGTGTAGGCCGTGAACGAGGCGAGGAAGAAGACGACCGCAAGCACTCCGCGGGCTGCGGCCCGTGCGAGGGCCGGACTGGCTCCGCTGCGCGCCGCCACGACGTGGATGTCCGCCGCGCGCATCCCGAGTGTGTGCCCGGTGTAGAAGAAAAACGCGAAGTAGCCGGCAACGATCGCGAGCCCGGCCGCCTGCGTGAGGGCGAAGACGATCCCGAACAGGACTCCGCCGACCTCGTCCGCGGTTGCCTGGAAGAGGCCGAGCGGGATCTGGGCGATCAGGAAGAAGACGGTGACGATCGTCCAGTCGACGAGCCCACCGACGAAGCGGCGCGCGAGCGGCGCTGCGGTGGCGCGGTAGCTACCGTCGGGAGGGCGGTACTCGGGGAGTGGCCGCTTACGGCGGAACGAAGCCAACGCGCTCGTAAACCTGGGCGAGTGTTTCGGCGGCGATCCCGTGCGCCTTTTCGGCGCCGCGCGCCAGGATGGCGTGCAGCTCCCCGGGATTGCCGCGGAGGTCCGCGTACCGAAGCCGGATCGGATCGAAGAGCGCGACCACCGCTTCCCCGACGTCCTCCTTGAACTTTCCGTAGCCGGCGCCGTCGTAGCGCGCCTCGATCGCCTCGGGAGAATCGCCCGTCGCGACCGCCATGATCTCGATGAGGTTCGTGACGCCGGGCTTGTCCTCGCTGCGAACGACGTCGCGCCCCGAGTCGGTCACCGCCGAGCGAAGCTTCCGCCTGATGAGATCCGGCGGGTCGAGCACGCGCACGAGCCCGAGATCGCCGCTGAACGTCGTCGACATGCGGCTCGTCGGCTCCTGGAGATCCATGATCTTCGCGCCGACCTCGCCGTACGTCCCCTCGGGGACGACGAAGGTCTCGCCGAAGCGCTGGTTGAAGCGCTGCGCGAGGTCGCGCGCGAGCTCGAGGTGCTGGCGCTGATCCTCTCCCACGGGGACGACATCGGCCTGGTAGAGCAGGATGTCCGCGGCCTGCAGCACGGGGTAGGTCATGAGGCCGACGCTGAAGTTCTCGCTCTTCGCCGACTTCTCCCGGAACTGCGGCATCCGGCGCGCCTCGCCGTACGGCGTCATGCATTCCAGAACCCAGGCGAGGCGAGGATGCTCGGGCACGTGGCTCTGCACGAAGAGCGTGCAGACCTCGGGGTCGAGGCCGCATGCGATGAGGAGCGCGACCAGGTCGAGCGTCGACTCGCGCAGGGCTTCGGGCTCCTGCGGGACGGTGATCGCGTGCAGGTCGACGATGGGATGAAAGGCATCCATCTCGTGCTGCTCGGCGACCCAGCGGCGGATGGCGCCGACGTAGTTGCCGAGGTGCTTTTCGCCGGTCGGCTGGATTCCGGACAGGACGCGCATTGGAGCTTGATTATGGCAAGGCCTCTTCAGGCGATTCGCCCGCCGGGGGTGATGGCTGGTATTGCCTGGAGGGGCCTCACTAGACTGAGTTCCAAGTGGCTGTGACAGGTTCAGTCTGGTCGCCGTCCTCGTGGCGGTCGCATCCCGCGCTCCATCAGCCCGAGTGGCCGAGCGAGGAGCGGGCCGAGGTCGCGCGCGGGAAGCTGGCAACGGTGCCCCCGCTCGTGTTCGCCGGCGAGGCACGCCAGCTCCGCTCCGCGCTTGCCGAGGTGGCCGGGGGACGGGCCTTCCTCCTCCAGGCGGGGGACTGCGCCGAGTCGTTCCACGACGTCTCCGCGATCCATATCCGCGAGAAGCTGAAGATCCTCCTGCAGATGGCGGCCGTGCTCACGTACGGAGCCACTCTGCCGGTCGTGAAGGTGGGGCGGATCGCCGGGCAGTACGCCAAGGCGCGCACCTCGCCGACCGAGCCTGCCGGCGACGACGAGATCCCCTCCTTCCGCGGCCACATGATTCACGACGACGCGCCCACGGCCGAGGCGCGCATCCCGGATCCCGAGCGCATGGTCGAGGCCTACTACCACTCGACTTCGACGCTCAACCTCGTCCGCGCATTCACGAAGGGCGGCTTCGCCGATCTCCTGCGCGTGCACGAGTGGAACCAGGAGTTCGTCGCCTCCTCCGTCGAGGGCCGCCGGTACGAGCGGCTCGCCGCCGAGATCGAGCGCGCCCTGCTCTTCATGGCGGCCTGCGGGATCGACGTCGTCGCCGAGCAAAAGCTCCATCAGGTCGACGTCTGGACGAGCCACGAAGGCCTCGTGCTCGACTACGAGGAGGCGCTCACGCGTCGCGACTCGACGACGGGCGACTGGTACGACTGCTCCGCCCACATGCTCTGGATCGGTGAGCGCACCCGCAAGCTCGACGGGGCCCATGTCGAGTTCTTCTCGGGCGTCAACAACCCGCTCGGGGTTAAGGTCGGGCCGACGGCCACGCCCGACGAGCTGATCGAGATCTGCGAGCGGCTCGATCCGGCCCGCATGCCCGGGCGGCTCACCCTGGTCTCCCGCATGGGCGCGGAGCAGGTCTTCGAGCTCCTGCCGCCGCTCCTGCGCGCCGTGCGGGAGTCCGAGCACCCGGTCGTCTGGGCCTGTGACCCGATGCACGCGAACGTCTTCAAGACGGATTCCGGCGTGAAGACGCGACGCTTCGACGCGATCATGGCTGAGATCGAGGGCTTCTTCGCAGCCTGCCGCGCGGAGCGAGTATGGCCGGGCGGCGTCCACCTCGAGTTCACGGGCGAGGACGTGACGGAGTGCCTGGGCGGGTCCGAGGCCGTCCTCGAAGAGCAGCTCTCTTCGCGCTACATGTCGCTCTGCGATCCTCGGCTGAACGCGCGCCAGTCGCTCGACCTCGCCTTTCGCCTCGCCGAGCTCATGCGCGCCCCCGAGCTCGAAGCGTAGTGCCACCCGATCGGCTTGCTTTGGTCGGCACGGGCCTGATCGGGGCCTCCGTCGGCCTGGCCGCGAAGCGCATCGGCCTCCGGGAAGTGGTGGGCTGGGACGCGGACGGCGATTCTCTCGGCCTCGCGGCCGAGCGGGGTGCTGTCGATGCGGCTGCCGGCTCGCTCGAGGAGGCGGTGGAAGGCGCGGAGCTGGTGCTCGTGGCGACGCCGGTGGCCTCCCTGCAGGAAACGGTGCGCGCCGTGCTCGCCGCCGGATCGGGGCCGACCGTCTCGGACGTGGGCTCCACCAAGGGCGGCCTCTGCGGGTCGGTGGCGGAGCGCGGGCGCTTCATCGGCGGCCATCCGGTCTGCGGCTCGGAGGCGCGCGGTCCGGAGCACGCGAGCGCCGAGCTCTTCGAGGGCGCAACCTGGTTCCTCACTCCGGTCGCCGAGACGGAGCCCGAGCGCTACAAGCTCCTGCACGGCTTCGTCGCCTCGCTGGGGGCGATTCCGGTGGCAATCGACCCCGCCGCGCACGACCGGCTGATGGCGGTGACGAGCCACCTGCCGCACGCTCTCGCGAACCTGATCCTGAACCACGCGGGCTCGGTGCGGGTGAACGGACACGAGCCGCTCGCGACGGCCGGCGGCTCGCTCCGAGACATGACGCGCGTCGCGGGCGCGAACCCCCGGATCTGGATCGACATCTTCCTCGACAACGCCGAGGAGCTCCGCTCGTCGCTGGCCGAGCACCGTCGCCGTGTGGAGGATCTCGAGCGTGCTCTAGCGGCGGGCGACGCGGGCTGGCTGGCCCGCTGGATCGGCGAGGCGGCGGTCAATCGGCGCACCCTCCTCGACGAGGCCTACCGCGACGTCGGCGCGCTGCAGCGCGTGCGCGTTCATGTGCCTGACCGGCCGGGCGTGCTCTCGGGAATCACGCAGGCGCTCGGTGCGGAGCAGATCAACATCGAGGACTTCGAGCTCCAGCACATGTCGCCCGAGCGAGGCGGAACGCTGTCCGTGCTCGTGTCTGGCGAGGACGAAGCGCGGCGCGCGGCTGCGCTGCTCGAGGCGCAGGGGTATTCCGTGATCGTGTCGCCGGCCTTCGAGGACGAGTAGGCATGGCCCTGGACGTGGAGCCGGCCGTCTCGCTCCGCGGCGACCTCGCCGTGCCGGGCGACAAGTCGATCTCCCATCGCGCGCTCCTGCTCGGCGCGGTCGCGGACGGCGACAGCCGCTTCACCGGCTTCGGCGCCTCCGCCGACACACTGTCGACAGCCGCGGGGATGCGGGCACTCGGGGCTGAGGTCGACGTCGACGGTGACGTCGTTCGCGTCGGCGGCGTGGGTCTTCGCGGCCTGCAGGCTCCGGACGGGCCGATCGACTGCGGCAACTCGGGGACGCTGATGCGGCTCCTGCCGGGGCTCCTCGTCGGACAGAAAGGCCGGTTCGAGCTCGTCGGCGACGAATCGCTGTCGCGCCGGCCCCTGGGCCGAATCGCCGACCCCCTCGCGGAGATGGGCGCCCAGCTCGAGACGGAGGGCGGCCACGCGCCGCTCGTGGTCGAGGCGGGGGCGCCGGTTCGGGCCATCCGCTACGAGCTGCCGGTGGCGAGCGCACAGGTGAAGTCGTGTGTCCTCCTCGCAGGGCTCTTCGCGGAGGGAGGCCGCACTGTCGTGGTCGAGCGGCATCCGAGCCGCGACCATACGGAGCGCATGCTCGAGGCGGCCGGGGCGCGGGTGCGCAGGAAGTCGGGTGAGCCGGGCGTCTGGCCGGCGGAGCGGTTGCAGCCGCTCTCGCTCGCGATCCCCGGCGACTTCTCGTCCGCTGCGCCCTTCGTCGTCGCGGCCACGCTCCTGTCCGGGTCGTCGATCCGGATCCACGGCGTTGGGCTCAACCCGACGCGCACGGGCCTCCTCGACGTCCTCGAGCGGATGGGGGCCCGGATAGCGCATTTCAACCGGCGCGCCGAAGGCGGCGAGCCGGTCGCCGACCTGGAGGTGGAGCACGCCGACCTGGTGGCGACCGAGATCGGGCCGGCCGAGGTGCCTCGCCTGGTCGACGAGCTGCCGCTCTTCGCGCTGGTGGCCGGAATGGCCAGGGGGGACAGCGTGGTGCGGGGCGCAGCCGAGTTGCGCGTCAAAGAGTCGGACCGGATCGAAACTGTGAAAAACGCGCTCAGGCCACTAGGAATCCGCATCGAAACGGCGCATGATGGCTTCCGGGTGCGTGGGGTTCCCTCCCGCCCTAAGGGCGGGGGTATGGTCGAAACCGCCGGCGATCACCGCATCGCCATGCTCGCCGCCGTCGCCGGGCTCGTCTCCCGCGAAGGCGTCCGCATCGAGGGCGCGGAGTCCGTCGCTGTAAGCTTCCCCGACTTCTTTCCGATGCTCGACTCCATCGCGGCCAGGTAGGCCATCGCCATGATCGTCGCCATCGACGGACCCGCAGGAGCCGGCAAGAGCACGGTCGCACGCACGCTCGCGACCCGCCTCGGCTTTCGCTACCTCGACACCGGCGCCATGTACCGGGCGCTCACGCAGCTCGCACTCGAGAAGGGCGTTTCGCTCGAGGACGGTGCCGCGCTCGGTGACCTCGCCCGCCGGGAGCCCGTGTCGTTCGAAGGCGACCGCGTCTTCATCCGGGACGAGGACGTCACCGAGGCGATCCGGTTACCGCGCATCGACCGCGTCGTCTCGTCGGTCGCGCGCCATCTCGAGGTGCGCGAGGTGATGCGCGAGCGACAGCGTGAGCTGGGCTCCTACGGAGACGCCGTCATCGAGGGCCGCGACATCGGCACCGTCGTCTGCCCGGACGCGGACGTGAAGGTCTACCTCGTCGCCGATGCCGCCGAGCGGGCACGGCGCCGCAAGGCTGACCGGCCGGAGATCGGCGAGCAGGCGCTCGCCACAGACCTGCGCCTCCGCGACGAGCGCGACGCGGCCCAGATGCAGCCGGCGCCGGACGCGCAGGAGATCGACACGACCGAGCTCTCCATCGAGCAGGTCGTCGACCGCATCGAGCAGCTCGTGCTCGCGAGGTCGGCGTGAGCATCCACCCGGTTCATTCGCCCGTCTACTGGGGGATCGGCAAGGCACTCATCGGCACGCTCACGCGCTCGATGATCCCGATCAAGTCCTACGGGAAGGAGCGCGTGCCGCGCGAGGGCGGCGCCGTCCTCGCCGCCAACCATTTCTCGTACGCAGACCCGCCGGTGATCGGAGCGGCCTGCCCGCGTCGCATCGTCTTCGTGGCGAAGGTCGAGCTCCACGGCGTGTACGGCTTCGGGCAGCTCATGCGCGCGCACGGCGCCCTTGCGGTCAGGCGCGGGGAGTCGGACCGCGACGCCCTGCGGCTCATGCGGGAGACCGTGCGGAACAACGACCTGCTCGGGCTCTTCGTCGAAGGCACGCGGCAGAAAACAGGGGTGCCCGGAGAGGCCAAGTCCGGTGCGGCCATGGTCGCCATCCAGGAGGGCGTGCCGGTCGTGCCGGCTGCGATCCACGGCTCGCAGTACTGGCGCTGGAATCGCGCGCCGGTGTCGGTCGCCTTCGGCGAGCCGATGCGCTTCGACGAGCATCCGCGGAACGGGCGCGGCTACAAGCAGGCGACCGCCGAAATCCAGGAAGAGATCCTGCGACTCTGGCGGTTCCTCGTCGAGATGCACGAGCTCGGCCGGCCGGATGCGGTGCCGCCGATCCGGGCAGCGGTTCCCTCGAAAGCGCGATGAACGCGCCCCTCCTCGGGACGGTCGCCGTCGTCGGCTTCCCGAACGTCGGCAAGTCGACCCTCGTGAACCGCCTGTCGGCCACCCGCGAGGCGGTCGTCTTCGAGACCCCCGGGGTGACCCGCGACCGCAAGGAGGTCGTGTGCGAGTGGTCCGGCAAGCGCTTCATCCTCGTCGACACCGGCGGTGTGGACGTCGCCGATCCGTCGCCGCTCACGCGGGACATTGCGGAGCAGGCGCAGCGTGCGGTCGAGGAGGCGGACCTCGTCCTGTTCGTGGTCGACACGCGCACCGGAGTCACTCCGGGCGACGAGGAGATCGCGGGGATTCTTCGGCGGGCGCGCAAGCCCGTGGTCGTCGTCGCCAACAAGGTCGACGATCCCCAGAGCGACGCCGCTGCCTACGAGTTCCACCGCCTCGGGCTGGGCGACCCCGTGCCGATCTCGGCCATGCACGGTCACGGCACCGGCGACCTGCTCGATGCGATCGTCGCCGCGCTGCCCGGCGAGGGCCGCGTGGAGGTGGGGGAGGAGGCGATCCGCGTCGCCATCCTCGGGCGGCCGAACGTCGGCAAGTCGAGCCTCCTGAACGCGCTCGTCGGCGAGGAGCGCGTGATCGTCTCCGGCGAGCCCGGAACGACGCGCGACACCGTCGACACCGTCCTCGAGCGCGAGGGGAAGACCTTCGTCCTCGTGGACACCGCGGGCATGCGCCGAAAGCGCAGGCAGCGCCAGGGCGTCGAGTACTACTCGGAGCTCCGGGCCATTCGCGCCGCCGAGCGGGCGGAC
>JAICVP010000213.1 GCA_025935275.1 Thermoleophilia bacterium | reverse complement strand
GCCGTCTGCCCGAGCGACATGATGGACGGCCGGGTGGGCGCAATCCGGGGCGCGCTCGACTCCGAGGGCTTCGAGCACCTGCCCATCGTGTCCTACGCGGCGAAGGCCGCCTCGGCGTTCTACGGGCCCTTCCGCGAAGCGGCGGAGTCGGCGCCCTCCTTCGGCGACCGGCGCAGCTACCAGATGGATCCGGCCAACGGCCGCGAGGCCCTGCGGGAGTGCGAGCTCGACCTCCAGGAAGGCGCGGACGCGCTCATGATCAAGCCGGCGCTCCCCTCCCTGGACGTCATCGCCGCGGCGAGGGCGCGCTTCGACGTGCCGATCTTCGCCTACAACGTCAGCGGCGAGTACGCGATGGTGAAAGCCGCGGCCGCACGTGGGTGGCTCGATGAGCCCGCGGCGGCGATCGAGAGCCTGACGGCGATCAAGCGCGCCGGCGCCGACGTGATCGTCTCGTACTGGGCGAAGGAGCTGGCGGGCTGGCTGTGACCACCGGCTTGTGGCGGCGCGCCCGGGCGCTCATCCCCGGGGGCGTCAACTCACCCGTGCGCGCCTGGAAGGCGGTCGGCGGGGAGGAGCCGTTCTTCGCGCGGCGCGGTGAGGGCGCCTACGTCGAGGACACCGAGGGCCGCCGCTACGTGGACTGGGTGATGTCGTGGGGGCCGCTCGTCTTCGGGCACGCCGACCCCGAGATCGTCGAGGCGGTGCAGGAGGCTGCCGCCGACGGCACCACCTTCGGCACGCCCACCGAGCGTGAGGTCGAGCTCGCCGAAGAGATCGTCGACGCCGTGCCCTCGGTCGAAAAGGTGCGGCTCGTCTCGTCCGGCACGGAGGCCGCGATGAGCGCGATCAGGCTCGCGCGCGGCGCGACTCGACGCGACCGCATCCTCAAGTTCGCCGGTTGCTACCACGGCCACGTCGACGCCCTGCTCGCCGAGGCAGGCTCGGGGCTCGCAACTCTCGGGCTGCCGGCGAGTCCGGGGATCCCGCGCGCCGCCGCTGGCGACACCATCGTCACCGCCTACAACGACATCGACGCCGCCGCGGCCGCCGTCGAGCGCTACGGGGAGGGTCTCGCGGCGGTAATCGTGGAGCCGATCGCGGGGAACATGGGCGTCGTCCCGCCCGCGCCGGGGTTTCTCGAGGCGCTGCGCGCACTCTGCGACGCCTCGGGCGCGCTGCTCGTCTTCGACGAAGTCATCACCGGGTTCCGGGTCGCCCGCGGCGGGGCGCAGCAGCTCTACGGGATCAGTCCTGACCTGACCGTGCTCGGCAAGATTGCCGGGGGAGGACTTCCGCTTGCAGCTTTCGGAGGGCGCGCGGAGATCATGGACGAGCTTGCGCCGTCCGGGCCCGTCTACCAGGCGGGCACCCTCTCCGGGAATCCGCTCGCCACGGCAGCGGCACTCGTTGCGCTTCGACGGTTGCGGGATCCCGAGGTCTACCGCCGCCTGGAGGAGACCGGCGCCGCCCTCGAAGCGGGCCTCTCCCTGCCGGGCGTCATCGTGCAGCGTGTCGGCGGCATGCTGACCGCGTTCCTGAACGACGGGCCGGTCTGGAACTTCCCGTCGGCGCAGGGCGCCGACACCGAGCGCTACGGCGAGCTCTTCCGCCACCTGCTGGAGCACGGGGTCTACATCGCTCCCTCCCAGTTCGAGGCCATGTTCGTGTCCACCGCGCACGGGCCGGCCGAGGTGGAGCGCACGATCGAGGCCGCGCGGGAGCTCCTTGGCGGCTAGCGCGTCCTCGCTCTGGGAGACGATCGCCGTCGAGGCGGGGCGCGAAAGCGAGCTGTGGGCCGCTGCGCTCCGGCCCGAGTCGGAGCGCGAGGAGCAGGCGGTCTTCTCGCCGCTCGCGGAGGAGCGCTTCGCCGTGGGGCTCGAGACCATCTACGAGGGCTATCTCCTCCACTACGGCAAGCCGAGGCTCTTCCGCGCCGACGACCGCGACACGCGAATCCTCCTCGGCGACTACCTCTATGCCCACGGACTCGTCCGCGTCGCGTCGCTCGGAGACGTCGAGGCGGTCGGTGCCCTCGCGGAGCTTCTCTCGCTCTGCGCGCACCTCCGTGCGGAGGGCCTCCCGGGCGACGGCGAGGCGTGGGCTGCCACCGTCGCCGCGCTGGACGGAGGTGCCGAGGCCAGCGACGAGGCGCGCGGCCGGGCGCTTGCTCTCCACGCCGAGCGAGTCGAGTAGGATCGTGCCCGCATGAGCGCGCTCGCCACAGCGATTCTCATCGCGGCCGAGAAGACTCCCGCGGAAGAGGGCCGCGAGGTCGTCCTCGTCATGCTGGCGACGGGCGCCGTCTTCCTCGGCGTCGTCCTCCTCGGCCAGCTGTTCCGCTACATGGGCCACCGGCGCAAGGAACGCCGAGCCGCCCGCCGGGCCTACTAGGCACCCGTTCGGGACGCCAGACCCGCCGGGATAGACTCAAGTCGTGCCCGCGGCCGACCTCCGCTCCTGGATCGACGAGCTTCGCCGAGCCGGCGAGCTGGTCGAGATCGAGGCTGAGGTCGACCCCTATCTCGAGGTCACGGAGGTCGTCGACCGAACGGTGAAGGCCGGTGGGCCGGCGCTCCTGTTCAAGAACCCCAGGGGCGCCCAGCACCCCCTTCTCATCAACCAGTTCGGCACGGAAAGGCGGATGGCCATGGCGTTCGGCGAGCCTTCGCTGGACGCCGTCGGCCAGAAGCTTGGCGACGTGCTCGAGATGCAGCCGCCGCAAGGCATCGTCGAGAAGGTCAAGGGCCTGGGGAAGCTGAAGCGCCTCGCCGACTCGATGCCGAAGTCGGTCAGGAGCGGCCCTGTTCAGGATGTCGTGCTCGAGCCCGACCTCGACGTGCTGCCGATCCAGCACTGCTGGCCGGGCGACCCGGCGCCGTTCGTCACGCTGCCGGCGGTCATCACGAAGGACCCGCGCACCGGGACGCGCAACGTCGGCATGTACCGCATGCAGAAGATCGACTCGAAGACGACCTTCATGCACTGGCAGATCCACAAGGACGGCGCCGCCGACTGGCGCGGGATGGGCGACCGGCTGGACGTCGCGGTCGCGCTCGGCTGCGACCCGGTGACGACGTACTCCGCGAGCGCGCCGCTCCCGAAGCACATCGACGAGTTCATGCTCGCGGGCTTCCTCCGCGGCGAAGCGGTCGAGCTCGTCCCTGCCAAGACCGTTGACCTCGAGGTGCCCGCCAACGCGGAGATCGTCCTCGAGGGCTACATCGAGAAGGGCGAGCTCGGCACCGAAGGGCCTTTCGGCGACCACACGGGTTACTACTCGCCGCCCGAGCCCTTCCCGATCTTCCACCTCACCTGCATGACGATGCGCCGCGACGCCATCTACCCGTCGATCGTGGTCGGCGTTCCCCCCGCGGAGGACGCCTGGCTCGGGAAGGCGACCGAGCGCATCTTCCTGCCTGCGATCAAGATGACCGTCCCGGAGATCGTGGACTACGACCTGCCGGTCGCCGGGGCCTTCCACAACTGCGTCATCGTCTCCATCCGCAAGGGCTTCCCCGGCCATGCGAAGAAGGTCATGCACGCGATCTGGGGCCTCGGGATGCTCTCGCTCTCGAAGTCTGTCGTCGTGGTGGACGACTTCGTCGACGTCCACGACTACGAGCAGGTCTTCTTCCACGCCTGCGCGAACGTCGACCCCGGCCGGGACCTGGTCATCTCGGAGGGGCCGACCGACCAGCTCGACCACGCTGCGTCCATGTACTGCTACGGCGGGAAGGTCGGCATCGACGCGACCCACAAGTGGGAGAGCGAGGGCGCCCGCGAGTGGCCGGAGCGCATCGAGATGAGCCAGGAAGTTCGTGACCTCGTCTCGAGGCGCTGGAGCGAGTACGG
>JAICVP010000137.1 GCA_025935275.1 Thermoleophilia bacterium | reverse complement strand
CGTGCGCAGCCGTTCGCCGGGCTCGGCGCGGCGGACGACGATGCTGCCATCGTGCAGCGTCGTGTAGTCGAACGCGTGCAGCGGGTTGCCGAGCGCGAGCATGACGTAGTTCGTCACGTCGACGACGTTCGAGATCGGGCGCATCCCCGCGGCCGTGATGCGGGCCTTCAGCCAGGGAGGCGACGGAGCGATCCCGACGTTCCTGAAGAGCCGGCCGATGTAGCGCGGGCAGCCCTCGTAGTCCTCGATCGCGACATCCGGGGTCTCGGCGCCCGCCCCACCCGGATCGCGCCCCGGGGGCGGCGCCAGCTCGCCGGAGAAGAGTGCGGCTACTTCGCGCGCGATCCCGTAGACCGACAGGCAGTCCGGCCGGTTGCGCGTCAACTCGATCTCGAGCACCTCCTCCCCGAGCGGCAGGACGTCGGCGAGTGGTGTGCCCGGCTCGATGGGGTCGGCGAGGACGAGGATCCCGCTGTGGTCGGAGCCGAGCTCGAGCTCGCGCTCGGACAGGATCATCCCGTCGGAGACCTCGCCCCGGAGCTTCGCCTGCTCGAGGCGATTGCCGTCGGGGAGCACGGCGCCGGGGAGCGCGACGGCGACCGTCGCGCCGGCTCCGAAGTTCCAGGCGCCGCAGACGATCTGGCGCGGCTCGCCGTCTCCGACGTCCACACGGCAGAGCTGAAGCCGGTCGGCGTTCGGATGCTTGCCCGCCTCGACCACCCGCCCGACCTTGAAGAGCCCGTAGTTCCCGTTCTCGTCCGCGACGCCGCGGCGCGTGATGCGCTCGACCTCGCCCGTCGCGATCGCCAGCCGGTCAGCGATCTGCTGCGTCGTGGCCGAGACCTCGACGTACTCGCGCAGCCAGGAGACGGGGACTTTCATCAGAATTGCCGCAAAAGACGAAGGTCGTTCTGCCAGAGCGGCCCGATCTCGGGCAGGCCGTGGCGGAGCATGGCGATGCGCTCGAGCCCGATCCCGAACGCGAACCCCGTCCACTCCTCGGGGTCGTAACCGACGAACTCGAGCACGTTGGGATCGACCATCCCCGAGCCACCGAGCTCGATCCAGCCCGACCACCGGCAGACCGCGCAGCCCTGCCCGGAGCAGAGGAAGCACGACACGTCCGGCTCGAGCGACGGCTCCGTGAAGGGGAAGTAGTGCGTGCGGAAGCGCATCTCGCGCTCGGGCCCGAAGAGCGCGCGCATCAGATGCAGCAGCGTGCCCTTGAGGTCTGCCATCGTGATCCCGCGGTCGACCGCGAGCCCCTCGACCTGGTGGAAGACGGGCGAATGCGTCGCGTCGGGAGTCTCGCGCCGGTACACCCGGCCGATGGAGATCATGTAGACCGGCGGGTCTCCCTCCTCCATGACGTGGATCTGGGACGGCGAGGTCTCCGTGCGCAGCACGACGTCGTCGTTCAGGAAGAGCGACTGCAGGTGCGAGCGCGCAGGGTGCGTCGTGGGCAGGTTCAGCGCGTCGAAGTTGTAGTGCGTCGTCTCGACCTCGCGGCCGTCGACGACGCGGTAGCCCAGCCCGAGAAAGACGTCCTCGACCTGGCGCCGGACCTGCGTGACCAGGTGGAGGTGCCCACGCGGGATCGCCTGCCCGGGCAGCGTGACGTCCACCTGCTCCTCCGACAGCCGGCGCTCGAGGTCCGCTCCCGAGAGCGCGGCCTCGCGCTCGGCAACCGCCTGCTCGAGCTGCTCCCGCAGTGTGTTCAGGACGCGGCCGGATTCCGCGTCGCGCACCTCGCGAAGCGCCTGCTTCAGGGCGCTCTTCCGGCCGAGGTAGCGCACCCTCGCATCGTCGAGCTCGGCGAGGCTAGAAGCGCCTGCAATCGCGCTTTCTGCCTCATTTTCCAGGCCCTGGACGTCCACCGACGGAGCGTATCATCGTGCCGATGAGCTCCTATGACGCGATCGCGGCGCTCTACGACCCGTGGAGCCGAAGCGTGACCGAGGATGTCGACTTCTACGTCGCCCAGGCGCGGAAGTCCGGCGGGCCGGTCGTCGAGCTCGGCGTCGGCACCGGGCGGATCGCGGTCCCGGTCGCCAGGGCGGGCGTGCACGTGATCGGGATCGACGACTCCGAGGGCATGCTCGCTCTCTGCAAGGCGCGGGCAGAGGAAGCGGGCGTCGCCGAACGCCTCGACCTTCGGCTCGGCGACCTGCGCCGCCCGCCCGTGCTCGAGCGCGTCCCGCTCGTCACGTGCCCGTTCCGCGCGCTACTCCACCTGGGCTCGGACGGCGAGCGGCTGGAGGCCCTGCGCGCCGTCTATCTCGTCCTGCAACCACGCGGGCGCTTCGTCTTCGACGTCTTCGCGCCGAGCATGCAGGACGTGGAAGAGACGAACGGGCGCTGGCTCGAGCGCGAGCCCGGCATCTGGGAGCGGGCCGACTGGGATCTGCAGCGGCGAGTGCTCACGCTCGCCGTCCGCGGGGAGAGCGGGGAGACCGCCATGCAACTCAGCTGGCGGTCGCCCGAGGAGTGGCGCGCGCTGCTCGAACGCGCGGGCTTCGAGGTCGAGGCGATGTACGGCTGGTTCGACCTCCGGCCTTATGACGGCGGCGAGGACACGGTCTGGATTGCCCGCCGCCCAGCGGTTTAGGGTAGGCGCATGATCTGGCTCATCGTCCTGATCGTGGTCGCGGTCGTCCTGATCGGGATCGTGATCGCGCTCTACAACCGGCTCGTCCGGCTGCGGAACCGCGCGGAGAACGCGTGGGCCCAGGTGGACGTCCAGCTCCGCCGGCGCTACGACCTCATCCCGAATCTCGTCGAGGCGGTGAAGGGCTACGCGGCGCACGAGCGCCAGACCTTCGAAGAGGTGACGAAGGCGCGAACGGCGGCGCAGCAGGCGCAGGGCGTCCAGGAGCAGGCGCAGGCCGAGAACCTGCTCACCCAGGCGATCGGCCGGCTCTTCGCGGTGGCCGAGGCCTACCCGGAGCTGCGTGCGACGGAGAACTTCCAGCAGCTGCAGGCGCAGCTCGCCGACACCGAGCAGAAGATCGCGATCTCGCGCCAGGTCTACAACGACGCCGTCCTCACGTACGACAACGCGCTCGAGACCGTGCCGACGAACATCGTGGCCGGCGTCTTCAATTTCGAGCCCCGCCAGTACTTCGAGGTCGAGGATCCCGCCGCCCGGGAGGCGCCACGCGTCCAGTTCTGAGGGCTGCAGTCCTTGCGACGGCGGTCCTGCTCGCGCTCCTCGCGGCCGGCGAGGCGGCGGCGAAGTCGTTCTACCTGCCCGCGGCCGACGTCCAGATCACGGTCGAGCCGGACGGGACGCTGGCGATCGAGGAGCGGCTCACCTTCTTCTTCGACGGCTCGTTCACGGGCGCATACCGCGACATCCCCCTCCGTGACGGCGAGCGGCTCAGCGACGTCTCGGTCACCGAGGGCAACGTGCGCTACGCGCCGGGCGCCTCGGCCGAGCTGGGCTCGAGCGGGGCGCCGAACACATACGGCGAGACGCCGATTGACGGCGGCTATCGAATCGTGTGGCACTTCCAGGCGTTATCAGAGCCGCGCACGTTCACGGTCGGCTACCGGCTGAGCAATCTGGCGGTCGCCTTCGACGACGTCGTCGACGTCGACCTGAACGTCTGGGGCGACCAGTGGGAGCAGACCCTGCAGCAGCTGACGGCCGAGATCACGCTGCCCGGGCCGGCGAGCGGCCCTTCCTGGCGCGTGTGGGGTCATCCCGTTTCGGTGCGCGGGGACGTCATCCGCGAGTCCGACCGCGCGGTTCTCCGCGCGGTGGACGTCCCCCCGAAGCAGTTCGTCGAGCTGCGGGCAGTCTTTCCCCGCAGCCTGCTCACCTCGACCGGAGGCACGAGGGTGCGCACCGGGAACGCGCTGCCGCGCATCCTGCAGGAAGAGGCGGCGGACGCCCGCGCCTTCGAAGAGGATCAGGAGAAGATCCGCAGCGCGGCCGACCACCTCCCGCGCACGATCCTGATACTCCTCGCCGCGGCGCTGCTGCCGGCCCTCGCCGTTCTCGGCGCGACGTACTGGTTCTATGGCCGCGAGCGCAAGACCGGCTATGACCGCGAGTACGAGCAGGAGCCGCCCTCCGACCTCGAGCCGGCCCTCGTTCCCCCGCTGCTGCGCCAGTCGGCCACCGTCGGCTCCCTCGAGTTCACGGCCACGCTCTTCGACCTCATCCGCAAAGGTCGCTACAAGGCCGAGCCGGTCACGACGCAGAGGAGCACGTGGGGCGGCCTGCGCCAGGAGGACATCGCCGACCTCGAGATCAGCCTGGCGAGCGACTCGCCCGTGTCGGAGGTCGAGGGGCCCGTCACGAAGGTCGTCGACAACGTGCTGGACGGCGGCAGCGAACGTCTCTCGAACTTCCGCGTGCAGATCCAGAACCACCGCACGGAGAACAGCAAGCGCTTCACGGCGTTCAAGAAGGCCGTTGCAGACGAGGTGCGCACGCGCAAATGGCTGCGCTCGGACGGCCTGAAGCTCCTGCTCGGCGCGGGGATCCCCATCGGCATTGCAGGCGTGCTCATGCTCGCCATCGGCATCCAGCGTTTCCAGGCATTCGCTCCGCGCTGGAACGACGTGCTCCTGATCGCGTTCGGCTCCTGCCTCTGCGTGAGCGCCGTCGTGCTCTTCCTCGCAGGGCGCCACGTGAGCCTATGGCGGCGGCGGTCGCCGGAGGCCGAGCAGGAGGCGGAGCGCTGGGAGGCATTTCGCCGCTACCTCACCGACTTCCCGCGCCTGCAGGAGGCACCGCCTTCGACCCTTGAGCTCTGGGAGCGCTATCTGGTCTACGGCATCGCCTTCGGGATCGCCGAGCGCGTGCTGCAGGGGGCGCAGCTGCACATGCCGGACGAGCTGCACCAGGCCTCCTCGATCTACTGGATCAGCCCGACCGGCGACCTGGGGTCCGGCCCCTCCGCGCTGGGCATCGGCGACCTCTCCTCGGGCTTCGGGAGCGCGCTCGCGCCGCCGTCCAGCGGCTCGGGCGGCTTCGGCGGCGGTTTCTCGGGCGGGGGCGGCGGAGGCGGCGGAGGCGGCGGTGGAGGCGCCTGGTAGCTAGCGGCGCGCGCGTTCGTAGAGCGCGATAGCGCCGGCGGCGGCGACGTTCAGGGATTCCGCCTCGTCCGCGAGCGGAATCGAGACCAGGGCCTCGCACGCGGCGGCGACGTCGTCGGGGAGCCCCTCCCGCTCGGCGCCGAGGACGAAGGTCACCCGCTCGCCGAGGTCGGCGTCCGCCAGGGCCGAGCTTCCGCGCGGCACAAGCCCGATCCACGGTCTCGGCGCGTCGTCGAAGACTCCCGTCGGAACGCGGAAGACCGCACCCATCGAGGCGCGCAGAGCCTTCGGCGAGGTCGGGTCGGCGCAGCCGGGCGACAGGGCGACGAACGCAGGCCCGAGCGCATCGGCGGTGCGGATGAGCGTGCCTACGTTGCCCGGGTCGGCCACGTGCCACAGGGCCAGGCCCGTTGGGCCGCCCAGGTCGCGGGGCAGGTCGGCCCGACGAAAGACGGCGACGACACGCGGTGGATGCGCCAGCGAGGAGAGCTCGGCGAGCAGGCCGGGCTCGACCTCCTCCGCTCCCTCCAGCCCCTCGAGCTCGGCGGGCCGCTCGGGGTCGACGAGCGCCTCGACCGGACGGAGGCCGGCTGCCAGTCCAGCGGCGACGAGATCCTCCCCTTCGCAGACGAAGAGCCCGAGCTTGGCGCGCTGCCGCCCGGAGGCAAGCTTGCG
>JAICVP010000058.1 GCA_025935275.1 Thermoleophilia bacterium | reverse complement strand
GACGAGGTCCGGGACGGCCTCGATGAAATCCGCCACCTGCCTGACCAGAGGCGGGAGAACGAGGAACCCCAGCCCGACCATCGCGGCGAGCGCGAGCACGAAGACGATCGCTGCCGCGTAGCCCCGCTTCAGCCCTCGCCGCTCGATGTACTCGACGGCCGGGTTGAGCGCGAGCGCGAGGAACACCGCGACCAGGATCCACGTGACGATGTGCCAAGCGAGGTAGACGAACGCGATGATCGCGAGCGTCGCGAGCACGATGCCGAGCACCTGCAGGATCGTGCGCGGCCTGATGTACACGACCCGTTCGGTCGTGGGCGAGGTCGCCATGAGGGCAGCGTGAAGGACGAGCCGGACGAAGCCTTGCGCGGCCCCGGCCGGCTCGTTCGCTTGTCTGCGCTCTAGGAGCCCACTTGCTCGACGGCCTTGCCGGCCGGCGAAACGGCGTACCACGCGCCGCCGAAGTCGGTGAGGCCCTCGCCGTTCGTGTCTCCGGCCGCCGTATCGCCGGAGAACCAGTAGAGCGGGTGCCCGTCGTACGTGACCTGGGAGGAGCCCGTCGCGGTCCCGATCATCCCGGCCGTGACGCCGCTACCTGCGGTCGCCTTGCCGTTGGCATCGACCGGCGGCCAGAGGCTGAGGCAGCCGCCGCTGCAGTTGCTCTTGTTCTGGCTGTCGGCCTCGAAGAGATAGAGCGTCTTTCCGTCCTGGTCGACCAGGATCGTGCCGAGCGGCGAGCTCGCCGCCTTGATGGTGACGGCCGATGCGCTCGAGCTCGAGCCACCGCCTCCGTAGCCGTAACCGCCAGAGGAGCCGCTCGAGGCGTTCGTGCCTCCTGCCGGCGCGGGGCTGGACGAGCTGCTTCCTCCGCAGCCCGCCGCGGAGATTCCGAGAGCGAGCGCGGCCACTGCGAGCAGCGCAAATCTGGGGATGTTCATGGTGCCTCCTGTCTCCAAGGGGAGACGCAGGCCCGGCCGGTACTGCGCTCGTCTGTTCAGTGAGAGATACGCGCACGCAGCCGGCGGGGATTGCCCGCGCGGCCGTCTTCATGAGCGCGTAACAGTCGGGCTAGCCGGGCTTCGCCGTCATCGCCCAGAGGGCGACGAGGTAGAGCGCAAGAACGACCAGAGCGAGGATCCCGGCCGACCGCGCCAGCATGTTCGAGCCGCCGTCCGCACGGGCGAGCCGCCGTGCCCCGAAGCCGGCGAGCACGACCGAGATGAGGAGGAGCAGCCCTCCGAGGTCGGCCGTGATGTAGCCGACGCCCAGCCAGTCGGGCTCGCTGGGCGCGTCCGCCCAACCCTCCTTCGAGTAGATCCACTCGGCCCCGATCCGCATCGCGAACCAGGCAGGGACGGCGACGAAGAGCAGCGTCCGGAAGGCGAACCGCGAGAAGACGGCGGCGTCTCGATTCTCTCGCCAGGACAGAACCTGCGCGGTCCCGGCGGTGACGAGGGCCCCGACGAGCACCGCCGCCCCGAGGACGTGCAGGAAGAGCGCGTAGTTCCAGC
This sequence comes from Thermoleophilia bacterium, assembly GCA_025935275.1. Classification (GTDB taxonomy): domain Bacteria; phylum Actinomycetota; class Thermoleophilia; order Gaiellales; family Gaiellaceae; genus DATEOR01. The sequence goes on along the minus strand of JAICVP010000058.1, from coordinate 8,681 downwards.
TGTCCGGCCGAATCGCAGCGAGCATCGTCAGGCTCCCGGCTTGAAGATCATGTCGATGAGGAGAAGGGCGACCGTGACGAGGCCGGCGAGGTGGAGCCAGAGGGCACGGCGGTCCTGGATCAGGGCGCGGAGCTCGGGGCTCGGCGCGTCCGAACCGTCCCTGGAGAGCGCAAGCGCCCGGTCTCGAGCGGCGTTGTAGAGCTTTCCCGTCCGCGAGCCCAAGGCCCCCATGACGAGCCAGAGCACGAGCGCCGCGATGATCCAGCCGTCCCAGATCTCGTAGCCGTCGACGTCGATCGCGAGCCAGATGCCGAAGACGAGGACGCCGATGGAGCCGACGGCGACGAGCACGTCACCCACACGCTGGATCCGAAAAAGGCGCACCGCATCGCTCGGCACGTCCCTGTTCCAGAGCGCAGCGATGAGCGCGGTGTAGAGGACGAGCGCGGCGACCAGCGCGAACGCCGACAGGACGTGCAGAAAGAGAAGCCAGTCGTATCGCGACACGCGGGCAACCTAACGTACGGGCCGGGTGGGCGAAAGCGGGCGAAGGGAATCGAACCCTCGTCACCAGCTTGGAAGGCTGGGGCTCTACCGTTGAGCTACGCCCGCGAAGTGGGATCACGATAGCGCAGGCGGGGCTAGCCTCCAGCCGTGATCCTGTCCGCGACGCCGTCCGCTTCGAGCTGGTACCCCGCGTGGGAGGAGATCGCAGTTCTCGTGGGGCTCGGCGTCGCCTACGTCCTCGCCGCGCGGCGCGATCCCCCCTCCCTCCTCCGCTCGGCGCTTTTCTGCTCCGGCCTCGTTCTCGCCCTCATCGCGGTGGCGAGCCCGCTGGCGACGATCGCGGTCCACTACCTCGTCTCGGCCCACCTCCTCCAGAACGTGCTCCTGGCCGAGTGGACCCCTGCGCTATTCGTCCTCGGGCTCGGGCCCTGGGTCGCGGATCGGGTGGCGCGGAACCCGGTCGCGCGGACGCTCACCCGGCCCTTTGTGGCGCTGCCGGTCTGGCTCCTCACCTACGCCGTCTGGCACCTCCCCTTCGCCTACGAGGCTGCGCTCGGCAACGGCTTCCTCCTGGGCCTCGAGCACCTCTGCTATCTCCTGGCCGGCGTCTGCCTCTGGTGGTCGGTCTTCCAGGACGAGCCGTGGCGCCTCCCGTCCGGAGGAAAGGCCGCGTATCTCTTCGCAGCGTTCGTGCTCGCGAGCCCGCTCGGCCTCCTGCTCGCGCTCCTGCCCTCGCCGATCTACGACACGTACGCGGACGCGCCGAGGCTCTGGGGGCTCGACCCCATCGAGGACCAGCAGATCGGCGGGACGCTCATGGCGGTGAGCGAGGCGATCGTCTTCTTCGGGCTGCTCGCCTACTTCTTCGTGCGCTTCATGGCGGAGGAGGACGCGGGCTACAGTCACGGCGATGCCTGAGCGGCGGTGCGCGTGGGTCCCGGAGGACGACCCCCTCTACGTCGCCTACCACGACGAGGAATGGGGAGTGCCCTCCCGCGACGAACGGCATCTCTTCGAGATGCTCGTCCTGGAGGGCGCGCAGGCCGGGCTCTCGTGGTCGACGATCCTGCACAAGCGCGAGGGCTACAGGGAGGCGTTCGCGGGCTTCGACGCGGCGCGGGTGGCGCGGTTCGGGCCGAAGGACGTGGAGCGGCTGCTGGGCGACGCTGGCATCGTCAGGAACCGTCTGAAGATCGAGTCGGCCATCGGCAACGCGCGCGCCGTGGTCGAGACGGGCAGCCTGGCCGACCTGGTGTGGGGCTTCGTCGGCGGGGAGCCGAAGGTGAACTCCTGGCGGACGACTGGCGAGATCCCGGCCGAGACGGACGAGTCGAAGGCGATGAGCAAGGAGCTCAAGCGCCGCGGCTTCCGCTTCGTCGGCCCGACCATCTGTTACGCGTTCATGCAGGCGTGCGGCCTGGTCGACGACCACACGACCGACTGCTTCAGGTTTCGTCCCTCCCGGGGAACTTCTCGGCGGCACGCCTGACCTGGTCGACGTCCAGGGTCATCTCGAGCAAGCCCACCTGCTCGTCGTAGACACCGGCATCGACCTGCTCCTTGACGTCCTCCTCGAGGATGTGAACGACGGGGAGCCCCAACTGGACTCCTGCCAGTGAACCCACGTACGCCGGGTCTCCGAGGGTGAGTGTCTCGGCTGCGACCTCGAGCGCTTCGAGATCGGCGGCACCGAGCACCACCACCAGGTCGTCGGCCCCGTGCTCGTCGACCAGGCTCTTGATCCGATCCTGGTTCTCCGGGTCCATGGCGCCTGCGGCCGTTCAGACGAAGCACTCCGTCTCGACGAAGATCGGCTCGGCTCCCGCCGAGCGCACGCACTCTGCGATCGCGGGCCCGGGCACGCCGTCCCGCTCGCCGAGAGCAATCACCTTCTTGCCCTCGAGCTTCATGCAGCGCCACCTCCTTTCAACGTCGCGAATGCCTCCTCTACCTGCTGCTTCGACACCTCGCCGGACAGCCGCTCCAGCTCCTCGCCGTCGCGCATCAGAATGTACGTTGGCAGCCCGAACACGCGCAGCTCGCGGCAGACGTCCCGGTTCTGGCTCGAGTCGACCTTGACGACGCGGACGGCGCCACCGGCCTCCTGCTCCAGGTCCTTGATCGTCGGCATCATCGCGAGGCACGGCTGGCAGCGCGGGCCCCAGAAGTCGACGAAGACGCTGCCCTCGCTCGTCAGCTCCTTGAAGGTCTCCGGTGTCGCGTCGACGGGCATCCTCACTCCTTTCCTTGCTCCAGTAACACTGACATGCCGTCGGCCAGCTCCGTCATGCGGCCGAGGAAGAGGGACCCCTTGGCCACGAGCATCGTCGAGCCGATCTCGCCCGAGCGCAATGCTTCGACGCCGTGCGGGAGCCACGGCACGGCCGAGGCGACGTGGCCCTGCGTCGGCGAGAAGCCCGGGAGGCCGCGCTCGCGCTCGAAGTGGTCGAGCCTTTCCCGCTCGAGCTCCCCGCGCTTCACGGCCAGCGCACCGATGAGCTTGTAATTCCGCTGCGGCACATTGCCCGCCCCGGCCGGCTCCGTGATCTCGGGGTCGTGCAGCTCGGTCGCGTAGCGGTCGACGTCGAGGATTCCACGGCCGAGCCGGCTTAGCGGCTCGACGACGAGGTCTTCGAGAACGGCCTGCTGCGCCGAGCCCGAGCCGATGCGGTGGCGGCCGACGGCGTCGAGGCGGATGGTCGGGGCACCGTTTCCCGGCGGCCCGACGAGGATCGCCAGTCCTGCGAGCACGTCCTCGAGCACCGGCACGTCGTTTCGGAGCGCGCCGGCGAACTTCATCCCCAGCTTGGCGAGCGAGCCCCCCGCGACGACCGCGACGTGCTCGTAGACCCCTGAGCTGACGAGGGAAGCCGCGACGACCAGCGCGTGGATGGGACCGGCGCAGAAGGCCTTCACGTCGGAGCCGGAGGCGTTCGCGCAGCCGGCCTGCTCGGCGATCGCCTTGCCGAGGTTGCCGCCGCCGCGCTGATACCTGTCGCCCACTGCCTCCTCCCCACAACCGATGGCGTAGGCGAGGTCTTCGGGCGGGAAGCCGGTGCGGCCGAGGAGGTGCTCCAGCGCGAGCGCGCCAGTCGCCTTGCACGCGAGGTTCTCGAGGAGCACGCTCGCGGAGAGGCTCTCGTCGAGGTCGTGCGCGCGGTTCATGACTCCTGCGCGGCTTCCGTTGCGATAGAGGGAGAGCGACCCGTCGGAAGCCTCGCGGCCGTCGAGGTGGAGGAGCTGGAACTGGTCGGCGGCCTCCATCCGGGCGTAGAGCGCGTCCTGATCGATGAAGACACCGAAGCGGCCCTCGGCCTTCGGCGCGGCTGGGCTCTTCCACCAGGGGCGCTCGACCTCCCAGAGCGCGTCCGGCCGATGGTTGCCGATGAAGACCTGATGCGGCGGGTAGCCGAGCGCGTTGTCAAAGGTCCTCAGTGCCGGCTTGATCTCCTCGGCAGCGTCCTCGCGGGTGGGCTTCGAGCCGTGGCGGACGAGGTCGGGCGCGTGCGCGAGGACGAGACTGCAGCCGTGAATGGCGGCGCTCACAGTCGGCTCTCTCCCGTGTCCCTCTCGGCGCAGCCGGCGTGCCACCTCTGCGTTTCGGAGCGGTACGCTCGAAGCGGGTGGAGGCACGGGGTGGCCCCCGAAGAAAATCTCACTCCTCGACCTCCCAGACGGTGTTCGGCTCGACGTCGGTCTCGAGCATGTCGAGCGCGCGCTCGACGATGCGCCGCCGCTCGTCCTCGTCCAGGCCGAACGGATGGGTGATCGCCGGGCCGCGCACGATCCGGTTCGCTCCGATCATCCTCGCCACAGTGGGCAAAGACGTCACGTAGACCGCCGGTATTCCCGCCCGCTCGATCTCCTTCGCCAGCACTGCCCCGCAGCGCGTGCCCGTCCCTCACGTGCCGGAGAGGAGCACGGCCTGCACCCCTGCGTCGCGGAGCTCGCCCGCGATCTCCTGCCCGAACTTCGTCGCGACCACCACCGGCGTGCCGTTTCCGGTCGTCGTGTAGAGCGCCTCGTGCACGCGCCCGACGCGGCCTGCCCGCTCGAGCCCACGCACGGTGTCGAGGGGCACGAGGCGATTCGGATCCTCATTCGCGAGCGTGACGTCGAAGCCGCCGTGCACCGACTCGTAGCGCCCCGAAGCGAGCGTGTCCGCGCCGCCGAGGTCATAGCGGAACCAGCCCTGCGCCCGCACGGACTGCAGGTGGTCGGGATTCCCCTGCGGCACGCATCCGGCCTCGGTGACCAGCGCCACCAGGGCCGAGGAGAGGTCGGCAACGGCAGGCGGCGGCTCGACGCGATCCATGTCGCCGGCCACTTCGGTGCGCGTCTCGCCCGCCAGCTTCGCGAGCAGAAGCTCGACAGCGCGCGCCGCGCCCGTCTTTTCAGCCACGTAGTTCCGCCGGAAGCCCCGCACGAGGTAGCCCTCTTCGTCTGCCGCACCAAGCTCGCGGCGCGAAGCAAGCGCCGAGGCCAGCGCGCCGAGCCTGGGAAGCGCATCGCGCATGCCCGCGACGTTGACTGCGGTCGGCACGACGTAGGCGGCACCGGCCTCCCCGACCCCCGGGTTGTCCTCATGCATGGCGGCGACCGAGGGGATCCCGCGCTCGGCCGCAGCGGCAGCGAGACGAGCGCAGGCGTAGCCGTAGCGTCCGGAGCCGAAGGCCGGCCCCGCCACCAGGACATCGGGGCGAAGCTCGGCCAGCAGCTCGAGAAGGGCGGCGAGCGCTTCTTCCTCGTGCTCCGCGAAGTAGTCGTCCCCGCAGGCCAGGGTCGCGACGATCTCGACGTCCACGAGCTCGGCCTGCAGGCCGCGGCCCGGCCCCACGGCGCCGTCCAAGCGTGTCGGCTGCGTCTCGGCCTGCTCTTCCCCGCCCAGTCCGGCGAAGAACTGGTTGAGGTAGTGGACGGCTTTCACTCCGTCCTCGCGCTCAGGGCGAGCTGGCCCATCTGGTTCGCGGCGCCGAGGTAGTTGCGCACCGGAATCGGTCCTGCCTCGCGGGCGGGCGTCCCGTCCAGCAGCAAGTCACCGCCGAGAACACGCTCGGGAGACCAGGCCTCGACGAGCTCCTCGACGTTCCCGGTCGAGACGATGGAGTCCGCCTCGCGCACCCAGTCGGTGAGAATCGGCCTCGTCGACTGGGGATCGGTCTCCTCGGCGAGGACGACCGTCGTTCTGATCCCGGCCTGCTCGCAGGCGCGGCACGTGAGCATGACGTCCGTGTGCGAGTTGCCGCCCGCGTCGGTCGTGATGACGACGCCCTGGGCGCCGAGGTCCCGCGCGACATCCGCCGCCCCGTCCGCCGCTCGCTGCTTGTCCGCCGCGCTCTGCTCGTACCCGCGCATGAGTACAGCGCCCGCGAAGCGCAGCGTCTTCCCGTGCTGGCGGTACAGCGTGCGGATGAGCTCGTTGCGCTGGAAGAACCAGGTGGGGTTGCGCATCGCCGCCCAGTGGTACTCGCCGCAGGTGACCGCGCCGTCGAGGATCTCGGCGGGGTCGACGGCCCGTGGGAGGCCGGCCTCGCCCGCCGGAGTCCCGTACACGTACTGGATGTAGAGCGGGCCGAGGTCGGAGATCTGGATCAAAGCGGCGATCGCGGGCAGGCTTTCGTCGGCAACCCCGAGCTCGAAGCGCTCGACCTCGTGAGGCTCAGCGTCCAGGGTTCCCCGCGCGACCTCTTCGGCGACCGAGAGCGTCGTCTCGCGCGCGTGGGCGTCGATCTCGACGTGGCCGCCGGCGCCCGGCGAGAACGTGAGAACGACCGCCGTCATGTCGGCGAAAGGCGTGAGCGCCGCACCCGGGCCGCCGAGATCGACGATCGACTCCTGCTCGTGTAGCGGTCGCTCCTCTCCCGGGAAGTCGAGGCACGAGAGAATGACGACGCCGTCGAGGCGGTTCGTCCGCCCCTCCCCCGCCTGCCCCTCGCTGGGGAATGCCGCGCGTCCGTCGGGGCGGATCCGCGGCTCGACCGCGTCCAGCACGTGGGTCACGCGCACGGGCGAGCCCGGCGTGACGAGCTCCACCTCCACGCCCTCGATCGCCTCGGGCTCGCGGAAGAGATCGGCGGAGAAGGTCGCGAGCTCCCAGGCCATCAGGCTGCCGATTCTCCCGGCCGCGGTGAATGCCCGCAACTACGCACGCACGCGCTCGTTCTCGGGGTCGTACAGCGCGTCGGGCGCAAGCTCGGCCGGGACGATCTCTCCGAACACCTCGACCCCGATCTTCGCTCCCTCCTCGAGTCCCGCGGGAACGTAGCCGAGCGCGATGTTGCGCCCGACCGTGAACCCGTAGCCGGCGCTGCGCACGCGACCGATCACCGAGCCGTTCAGGTGGATCGCCTCGCCGCCGTAGACCGTGGCGTACTCCTCGCCTCCGACGAGCAGCGTCCGCAGACGCCTCGCCGGCTCCTTGCCCTCGAGGGCAGTACGGCCGTTGAAGTCCTTCTCCCAGCAGACGCAGAAGCCGAGCCCGGCCTCGAGCGGGTCGTCGCCCGCGGTGAGGTCGGTGCCGAAGTAGCGGTAGCCCTTCTCGAGCCGCAGCGAATCGAGGACGCGGTAGCCGCCCGGCGCGATGCGGTGCGGCGCCCCGCCCTCCAGCAGCCGGTCCCAGACCTGCACCGCCGCCTCGCGTGCCACGTAGAGCTCGAAGCCGAGCTCCCCGACGTACGTGATCCGCTGCGCCAGCACCGGAACGCTGCCGACGGCAATTTCCTGCGCGCGGCGAAACGGCAGGGCCTCGGCGGAGACGTCCTCCTCGGTGACGCTCTGCAGGACCGCGCGCGCCTCCGGGCCCCAGAGGCCGATCACGGCGACCTCGTCCGTCTCGTCGCGGATCTCCACGGGCCCGTCCTCCGGCCGCACGTTCAGGCGCAGCCAGCCGAGGTCGGAGTCGACGGCGCCCGCGCCTGTCACCACGCGGAAACATTCGTCCCCCAGCCGCGTCACCGTGAGGTCGGAGACGATGCCGCCGCGGTCGTTCAGGAACTGCGTATAGACCACGGAGCCGACCGGGCGATCGATCCGGTTGTCCGCGAGGCGCTCGAGGAGAGGGACGGCACCGGGACCGGAGACCTCGATCTTTCCGAAGGAGGTCATGTCGATGATCCCGACTCGCTCGCGAAAGGCACGGTGCTCCTCGGCGAGCAGGTCGAGATACGGCGGAGCGGTCCAGCCGAACTCGCGCTGGTCCGCTCCCGCGCGGCGCCAGGCCTGCCCGGGGCGGAAGTAGTCGGCCCGCTCCCAGCCGTTCTTCGTCCCAAAGACGGCGCCGAGCTCCTGCAGACGACCATGCAGGGGACTGAGTCGCTGCGGCCTCCCCCACTCGTCGGTGTCGAGCGGGTACCGGAGGCGGTAGTAGTAGCGGTAGACCTCACGCGCGGCGGCCGTGGTGAACCCGGGATCGCGGTACGGGCCTCCGAAGCGCCACGGGCGATAGCCCTGCACGTCCAGCTCGGACTCGCCGGCGGTGATCAGCTCGGCGGCCGTCTTACCCATACCGCCGGCACCGCCGAAGCCGTTGAGCGACAGGCCGGCGGCCATCCAGAAGCCGGGCACCCCCGGCATGGGGCCAAGCAGCGGGTTCCCGTCGGGGGTCATGGCGTCCGGGTGGCAGACGAGCTTGACCATGCCCGCGTCCTGCAGGAAGGGGAATCGCCGAGTGGCGCCCTGCCACAAAGGCCGGAAGCGCTCCTCGTCAGGCGGAAGGGAGCTGCCGCCGTGCTCCCAGGGCACGCCGTCCTCCCAGCGCGCGACCGGGTCGCCTTCGTAGCCGCCGAAGAGCATCCCGCCCGCCTCGCTCCTCCCGTAGACGAGATTGTCCGTGTCGCGGAAGCACGGCATCTCGCGCGGAAGCTCGTGGCCGTCGACCGCCGCGAGCGCGATGTGCTGGTGGTCGACGGGGATGGACGGCGTGAAGGCGCCGACCATCGCCGCCACCTGGGGCGCCCAGATTCCGCAGGCGTTCACCACGCACTCGGTCTCGATCGATCCGTTCTCGGTGCGCACTGCGCACACCTCGCGCCCCGGGCCGAGCTCGATCCCCGTCACGCGCGCCCCGGTGCGGATCTGAACGCCCAGCTCCCGCGCAGCCGCGGCGAGCGCGTGGGTCGCGGTGTGCGGGTCGACCGCGCCGTCGTCGGGGATCCAGACCGCCCCGCACAGGGAGT
>JAICVP010000281.1 GCA_025935275.1 Thermoleophilia bacterium | reverse complement strand
TCGCCGCCCGCTCGGTCGGCGTGCCGCGCAGGACGATCCTGGCCTCCCACATCCTCCCGAACGCGATCTCACCCGTGATCGTGGCCGGGACGCTCGCGCTCGCGACGGCCATCATCGACGCTGCCGGCCTCGGCTTCCTCGGCCTCGGGCCACAGGATCCGTCCACGCCGGAATGGGGAACCATGCTGACGAACACGGTGCGGTTCCTCCAGACTGCGCCCCACCTCGCCATTATCCCGGGTCTCGCAATCGTGGTCACCGCGATCTCGATCAACCTCATCGGCGACGGCTTGCGGGAAGCGCTCGACCCGAAGCTGCGCTCCCGCTGACGATGAACCGGCAGCCACTCCTCACAGTCGACGACCTTCGCGTTCAGTTCTGGACGAGCCGCGGCACCGTCCACGCGGTCAACGGGATCTCCTTCGACGTCGCCGCGGGCGACACGCTCGGCATCGTGGGCGAGTCCGGGTGCGGGAAGAGCGTGACCTCGCTCGCGCTCATGGGCATTCTCCCGCGCGCAGGCAAGGTGACGAGCGGGACGGCGATGTTCGGCGACCGCGACCTGTTCCGCCTCTCCGACCGCGAGCTGCGCCGGATCCGAGGGCGCGACATCGCGATGATCTTCCAGGACCCGATGACGAGCCTGAACCCGGTGCTCACCATCGGGCGCCAGATCCGCGAGGCGATCGAGACGCATTTCGACATGAGCAAGGCCGACGCGAACCGGCGCGTGGCCGAGCTGCTCGACCAGGTTGGGATCCCGAGCGCGGAGATCCGGCTCAAGGACTATCCGCACCAGTTCTCGGGCGGGATGCGCCAGCGGGCGATGATCGCCATGGCGCTCGCGTGCGAGCCGAAGATCCTGATCGCCGACGAGCCGACCACGGCGCTCGACGTGACGATTCAGGCGCAGATCCTCGACCTGCTGAGGAAGCTCGTCGAGAACCGCGACACCGCACTCATCCTCATCACCCACGACCTCGGCGTCGTGGCCGGCATGTGCGACCGCGTGAACGTCATGTACGCCGGGATGTTCGTGGAGACGGGAAGCGCCGAGCAGCTCTTCAACCGCCCGCGGCACCCCTACACGCTCGGGCTGCTCCAGAGCGTTCCCCGCCTCGACGCAGAGCGGAAGACCAAGCTCCAGCCGATCGAGGGCGCTCCGCGCGACATGCTGAGCCCACCGCAGGCGTGCCCGTTCCAGCCGCGCTGCAGGTTCGAGGTCGAGCAGTCACGACAGGATGTCCCGCCCCTCCGCGAGCTCGAGCCCGGGCACATGGTCGCCTGCTTCAACCCCGTGCCGGTCGAGGAGTGGCAGAGGTCGAGGGCCGCAGCGGTTGGCTGAGGTCGCGAGCAACGGCGGGCAGGAGGGCGCCCTCGTCGAGATCGAGAACCTCCGCGTCTGGTTCCCGATCAAGAGCGGCATCCTTCTGGACCGCCACATCGGCGACATCAAGGCCGTCGACGACATCTCGCTGACGATCAGGCGCGGCGAGACGCTCGGCCTCGTCGGGGAATCCGGCTGCGGCAAGTCAACGGTTGGCCGCACGATCCTCCGCCTTTACGAGCCGACCGGCGGGCGCATCGTCTTCGACGGCCAGGACATCACGACGCTCAATCAGAACCAGCTTCGGCCGCTCCGTCGGCGGATGCAGATGGTCTTCCAGGATCCATACGCGTCGCTGAACCCGCGCCACAGCGTCGGCCGAATCGTCGGTGAGCCGCTCCGGGTGCACGGGATCTCCGGCAAGAAGGACACGTCGAAGCGCGTGCGGGAACTGCTCGAGGTCGTCGGGCTCCCCGCCGATGCCGCCTCCCGGTACCCACACGAGTTCTCGGGTGGCCAGCGCCAGCGCATCGGGCTCGCGCGCTCCCTCGCGCTCAACCCTGACTTCATCGTGTGCGACGAGCCCGTCTCGGCTCTCGACGTCTCGATCCAGGCGCAGATCATCAACCTGCTCGAGAACCTCCAGTCGGACTTCGAGCTCACGTACCTCTTCATCGCTCACGATCTGGCCGTCGTCCGCCACATCTCCGACCGGATCGCGGTCATGTACCTGGGGAAGATCGTGGAGATCTCCGCGGCGGCCGAGCTCTACGACGAGCCGTTCCACCCGTACACGATCTCGCTGCTCTCCGCCGTGCCGATCCCGGATCCCGTCGTCGAGCGGGAGCGGGAGACGATCCTCCTCGCCGGCGACCTGCCCAGCCCGGCGAACCCGCCGCCCGCTTGCCGCTTCCACACTCGCTGCCCGTACGTGCAGCCGACGCGCTGCAAGGAAGACGAGCCGCCCCTCCGCCGGCTCGCGCCCGGGCATGTGGTCGCCTGCCACTGGGCGGAGGAGATCCGCGAGGGGAAGATCCGGCCGAAGGAGGTCACGCCGGAGCTCGTGCAGCAGGTCCAGGCGGCGGCCTGGGAGCCTCCGCCGGTCTAGGCGAGCGCGGACGTCAGGGCGTCCGCCGTGGTCACAGGCGCCTGGCAGGCGAAGCGCTCGCAGACGTAGGCGGCCGGGCTCCCGTCGACGAGCCCCCGGCCCGCGAGCAGCGGCACGATGTCGGTCGGCTTCGGGGCGAAGGCGAAGACGGTGTTCGGCTGGAAGCCCCGCAGGGCCGCGCCGCGAAGCTCCTCGGAGGCGCCGACGACGGCGATCTCCCTCGGAGCCGAGAAGTGGAGGTCGAGCGCGCAGAGCATGTGCCCGAACGCGGTCGGGGCCCTCTCGAGCAGCGGCCTGGCGAGACGGAACGCCCCGACTGCAGCCCGCTC
>JAICVP010000354.1 GCA_025935275.1 Thermoleophilia bacterium | reverse complement strand
GCGTCCTTGTCGTCACCTTCATCGTCGGCAGCACGGCTCTGGCAGCTGGGGCGCTCGTCTACGTCGGGCACGGGTTTGCCTTCCTCTTTGGCATCCAGTTCCGATGGGGGCTTGTACTCTCGTGCGTCCTCCTCGTCCTCGGGTGCGGGGTGACGGCCATCGTCCACGACCTGCGCCTCGAGGTCATGCCTCCCCAGGCTCCACCGAGAGAGCACCACTGACCCTCCGTCCGGCGCCGGAATGTGATTGGGAGGCTCCGGGAATTCTCCCGATCGCCAGCTAAGCGGTAGACCGTCCCGATGCTTCGCGAGCCCGTTCATCGGAGACCGACCGGCGGCCGACGAGATACCAGGTCTCGACGTCGCCCTTCCCCTTGACCGCGATCGACCCGCGCTGCTCGCACTCGAAGTCGTCGGCCAGCAGCTCATACGTTGCGCGCGTGATCTGGATCCGGCCTGGAGTGCCGTAGTGCTCCATGCGGCTCGCCGTGTTCACCGCGTCGCCCCAGAGGTCGTAGAGAAAGCGCTTGCGGCCGATCACGCCGGCCACCACGGGCCCTGAGTTGATGCCGATGCGAAGCTCGAGGCCGAGGTGCCCGGCTTCACCCTCGGCGCGCATCGCGTCCAGCATGTCGAGCGCCATGAGCGCGAGCGCGCGAGCGTGGTCCGACCTCGGCTCGGGAACGCCCGCGGCGACCATGTAGCAGTCGCCGATGGTCTTGATCTTCTCGAGCCCGTAGCGCTCGGCGAGGTCGTCGAAGTGGCTGAAGAGGTGATCGAGGCAGCTGACCACCTCGTCGGGCGTCAGTCGCTCCGACCATGGCGTGAAGTCGACGACGTCGGCGAAGAGGATCGACGCCGCCCCGAACTCGTCTGCGATTGGCTGTTCCTCGGCCTTCAGCTTCTCGGCGATCGAGCGCGGCAAGATGTTGAGGAGGAGGTTCTCGGCCTTCGCCTGCTCCACCTGCAGCGCCGCCAGCGCGTCGGTGCGCTGCTTGGCGAAGAGCGCGAGCAGCGTGAAGACCATCGTGCCGCCCACGGCGATGTTCATCGCCAGCATCGTGCTCGTGAACCAGTCCGGCGGCGGATCCCAGACCGGCCCGATGAGCTCACCGGCGAGGCCCGACGCCAGGAAGACGACGACCCAGGCGACGTACCAGCGGGCCGCCGAGCCGACGTTCGTGAACACGAGCGCTCCGAGCGGGGCGAGAATCCCCCACAGGCCGACTCCCCCCGCGGCGAGGAAGCCGCCGAGCGGGATCATGGAGAGCGTCGGCGCGAGGAGGATGTCCACCTGGCTGATCCGCAGGAGGCGCCCAAAGTTGCCGTCCCGCGAGAACCACACGATCGCGCCGAGCAGGACGGCGAGGTAGACGAGCGGCACGATGCCCACCGGCGACCTGAACGCGAGATATAGGCCGCCCCAGATCCCGGCGATCGGGAGGATCAGCACCGAGATGAGGACGAGGAGAGCCTTGCGGGCTCGCAGATCCTCGTCGTCGCGCGGGTCCGCGCCCACGAGCGCAAGCCGCGCAGTGAGGCGACTCAGCATTCAGGGGAGGTTACCCGCGAGCGCTCTAGGGCCCGGGTGCGCTCGCGGCCGGCGGCAGCTCCATCGATGCGCGCAGGTCGATGAGCGGCTTGTCCGGAACCTGGATGAGCCCGCGCGTGGGCCGGTCGAGATCAAATGTGACGAGGAGCAGCAGCGTGATCAGTCCCGCGGCGAGCACGACTGTCGCTACGCCGCGTCCGAGAATGGCGAGGTAGAAGGCGAGCAGCGCGAGCGCGACGGCCGCGCCGCCTACCTCGACCGCCAGCACCGCGCCCGGCACCCGGTTGTTCAGCCCGGCGACGCGGACGGTTTGCATGTCGATCATCTCGTTCAGCGTCTCCACGTAGAGG
>JAICVP010000009.1 GCA_025935275.1 Thermoleophilia bacterium | reverse complement strand
TCGAGCGCCTCCGCCATCTCGTTGAACGAGGCGGCCCAGACGCCGAATTCGTCTCCCGACTCCACGGGTAGCCGGGTCTCCAGCAGCCCCTCCGCCAGGGAGTGCGCCGCCTGGCTCGCGCGCCCGACGGGCGCGAGGATCCGCCGTGCCAGGAGCGCGCCTACGAGGGCGCCGAGCAGCGTCACCACTCCCAGGGCGACGAGCAGGACGTTGCGAAGCTGGGCGAGCTCGTCCCAGAGCCGCTCCTCCGAGTAGAAGTAGTAGAGCTCGGTATCGGCCTTCTTCACCTCGCCGCCGACGACGAGGTAGGGAGTGCCCGCGACCGTGACGCGCTCGTAGCCGAGCTTCCCCGACGAGACGAGCTCGCGCAGCGCAGGCGGCACTTCCTGGATGCTCAGTGACACGCTCGAGGAGAAGCGGCGGGGGCCGGCGGCAAATACGGTCTCGAAGCCGCCGCGCCGCTCGTAAGCGGCGAGGAGCTGCTCGATCTCCTGCGCGCTCGGGTTCGGCGTCAGCGTCTCGTTGGCGAGGACGAGGTTGAAGCGGCTCTGCTCGACCGACCGGTCGACCGAGTCGGAGAGGCGTGCCTCGCGAACGATGGCGTACGAGGCGACTGCGAGCGCGGCGGCCGAGAGGCCCGCGACGAGCAGGAACGCGATCGTGAGCCGCCGTCGCAGGGATCCGGGCCGGATCGCGGGTCGGTCGGGCATCGCCTACTCCACGTCGAAGCGGTAGCCGACTCCCCGTACGGTCTTGATGTGCTTCGGCTCCTTCGGGTCGTCCTCGACCTTGGCGCGCAGGCGCTGGACGGCAACGTCCACGAGGCGCGAGTCGCCCAGGTACTCGTAGTTCCAGACGCGCTCGAGGAGGAGCTCTCGGGTGAAGACCTGCCCGGGCCGGCGAGCGAGCTCGAACAGGAGCCTGAACTCGGTCGCCGTCAGGTTGATCTCCTCGCCGCTCTTGCGGGCCGCGAAGGCCGCCGGGTCGATCTCGAGGTCTCCACGTGTGAGCACCGGATCCTCGGGGACGGCCGAAGCCCGCCGCAGGGCCGCCCTTGCGCGCGCAACGAGCTCGGGGAGCTCGAACGGCTTCGTGACGTAGTCGTCCGCGCCGAGCTCGAGGCCGACGACGACGTCCACGGTGTCGCTCTTCGCCGAGAGCATGATGATCGGCACGCGGCTCTCGGCCCTGATCTGCCGGCAGACCTCGTAGCCGTCGAGCTCGGGCAGCATGATGTCTAGGACGACGAGATCGAAGCGCTGATTCCGGAACTGGACGAGGCCGTCGCGGCCGTCGCCCGAGGTGGTGACCCGAAAGCCGGCCTGGGAAAGACCCAGCCCCGCCACCTCGCGAATCGACGGATCGTCCTCGACCAGCAGAACGCGTTCGTCCATGCCCTCATCCTGACGTACGGAAGTGTCGGATTCGCTTTCGAAACGCTTGGTAGCCTTGCTTTGTGGCCGTTTCGCGCGAAGAAGTCCTGCGGGCGCTCGAGGGCGTCATCGACCCCGAGCTCGGCCGTTCGGTCGTCGAGCTCGACATGGTCCGCGACGTCGAGATCGACGGCGGGCGCGTGGACGTCACCATCGCGCTGACCGTGCCGGGCTGCCCGCTCCGCGCGAGCTTCGAGGAGCAGGTGCAGAACGCCCTCGCTCCCGTGGCAGGCGTCGAGTCGATCGGGCTCGCGTTCGACGTCATGACGCCCGAGGAAAAAGTCGCGCTGACCGACCGGCTGCGCGGAGGCGTCTCCGAGCGCACTCCCGGGATCTCGGTCGGCTCGTCGACCCGGGTGATCGCAGTCGCGAGCGGCAAGGGCGGCGTGGGCAAGTCGTCGCTGACCGCCAACCTGGCCGCGGCGTTCGCAGGTCTCGGGCACAAGACCGGTGTTCTCGACGCCGACGTCTACGGCTATTCGATCCCAACGATGCTGGGGATCAGCCAGCGTCCGGTGGCCGTCGACAAGATGATCGTGCCGCCGGTGAAGGGCGACCTGAAAGTCATGTCCATCGGCTTCTTCCTGGACGAGAACACGCCGATCATGTGGCGGGGGCCCATGCTGCACCGCGCGCTCGAACAGTTTCTCTCGGATGTCCACTGGGGAGACCTCGACACGCTGGTCGTCGACATGCCTCCCGGTACTGGGGATGTCGCCATCTCGCTCGGCCAACTCCTGCCGCGCTCCGAGGCGGTTGTCGTCACGACGCCGCACCGGGCAGCGCAGCAGGTCGCCGTGCGGGCCGCGCAGATGGCGCGCAAGACGAACATGCGCCTGCTCGGTGTCGTCGAGAACATGTCGTACCTCACGGGCTCCGGAGATGAGCTGTTCGGCTCCGGCGGAGGCGAGGCGCTGTCGCGGGAGGTCGAGTCGCCCTTGCTCGCTCGGATCCCATTCGACCCGCGGCTCGGCGCCCGGTCGGACGAGGGCGAGGCCATCGTCGAGACCGATCCCGACACCGAGGTCTCGCAGGCGATCGTGGCGCTTGCCGAGGCGATCGCATCCACGAAGCGCGAGCAGGGAGTGGGCATCGTGAAGCCGCTTCCGCTCGTTTCGGCCTGAACGCCTACGACCGGCTCCGCGGGCTCGGCTTCTCCGAGGCCGATGCGCGGACGCTCGCAGACCATTTCGCGGAGGCGGATCGCAGGAACCGCCCCGGCCACGGCACCTCTCGTCTCGACTGGCTCGCTGAGCTGCCAGACCTCGACCCCGCCGCGACGCCCCAACGCGCGGTCGTCGAGCACGGGTACGAGCGCTGGGAGGGCAACGGGGCGCTCGGCTACCTCGTGCTGGCGCGAATCGTCGAGTCACAGCTGTTCGACCCGCCGGCCCGGGCGCGTCTCATCGTCGCCTCCCGCTGCTTCCCGACCGGCTACCTCGGCTACTGGGTGCGGAAGCTCGCCGAAGGCGGCCTGGTCGCGGTTCTGACGACCACCTCGCCGCCTCGGCTCGCGCATCCGGATGGGGGCGAGCCGCTGGCTGGCACGAATCCGCTTGCGATCGCCGTGCCGAGCTCCGACGGGCCGCCGCTCGTCGCGGATGTCTCGATGGGGAAGGTGACGTACGGCGACGTGCTCACGGGTGCGGCACCGCCCGAGGAGCTCGTTCCGTTCGGCGGTGAGCAGGCCCACAAGGCCTTCGCGCTCGCCGTGGGCCTGCACATGCTCGTCTCGTCCCTCGCCGGCGAGGAGCACGGAGCGGTCTTGCTGGTCGCCCGGCCGGAGCACGATCCCGTCCCCGGCCTGCGCGCCCGAGCCGCAGGCGTCAGACTGCCGGGCGATGGCTAGCGAGCTCGGCCCGATCCTCGAAGCGCTCTACAAGGGCGAGCAGGAAGAGGCGCGCGAGCACGCGGCCTCGGCCGAATCGCTGAACGTCTTCGAGGCCGCCGCGCTCGGGGACGCTGCCCGTCTCGGGGAGCTTGTCTCCGGCGATTCCGAGCTGGCGTGCGCGTGGAGCCCCGACGGCTTCACGGCTCTCCACTACGCGGCCTTCTTCGGCTCGCCGGAGGCCGTACGCGCTCTGGTCGACGCGGGGGCTGACCTGGAGGCGCGGGCAACGAACCAGGAGTTCGCGCCCGAGGCGACGCCGCTGCACAGCGCGGTGGCCGCCGGCCGGATGGACAACGCCGAGGCGCTCCTCGAGGCCGGAGCGGATCCGAACGCGCGCCAGCACGGGGGTTTCACTCCCCTAATGGAGGCGGAGCGCCGAGGGGATCTCGATCTCGCCGAGATGCTCATCCGCTACGGCGCCTATGCCGGCGGCGGAGCCTAGGACTTCCGCAGCTCCGCGAGGACGACGGGGTCGATGCGGTCGATCCCCCTGACCCGCTCCTCGAGGTTCTCCGTGCCTGCCCAGTCGAGGAAGGCGCGCTCGAGGTCTGCGCTCTCGTAGCCGAGCGCGTCGAGCCGCTCGCGCACTTCCAGCGCGATCTGCTCGTCCACCTCGAGCCAGTCTTCGTCGGGGGTTTCGCCGAACAGGAGGTCATGCATGGCGTAGATCCGCCACAGTTCCTCGATCGGAGCCGGATGGTCGTCAACGCGCAGGTCCGCCACCGCGTCGGTCGTCCCCATGTACCCGCCGTCCTTCCGGACGACGAGGAGCGCGGCAGACTGCTGGCCCCGGCGGTCGCCGCCCGCCGCCTGGGCCGCGGCGAGCGCAGCGAGCAGGCGCTCGGCGAGCGGTTTGCCGGCGGTCTCCTCGAAGGTCCGGCCCAGGGCCGTCACGGTCTCCTCGGAGACGAGGATGTTGCCCTGGACCGCATAGCCGTCGCCGACGATCCCGCCCGCCCAGTCGAGGCAGCCCTCGCCGGTGTATGTAGCGGCCTGGCCCTGGGCGTCGACCACGCCGAGCTGGCGGTCGGCCCGGCCTTTGTCGGCCTCTGTGAGCCGCTGGACGACCTCCTCGGCCGAGAGGCCCTGCCGCAGAAGCGCGAGGCCGTCGGGCCCGTAACGCATATTGGCGAGCGCCTGGGTGGCGATCGCGCCCACCTGCGGCTCCGCGGCCGGAACCCCGGCGCCCACGGCGAGGAACTTGGACTGCACCGCCACTCCCCACTCGGCCGCCTCGAGGTCGCAGGCGACGATCGAGTAGGTCGACGGCCTAGCCATACTTGAGCTGGCGGAAATCGAGGTCGCGCAGGTCGCGCTGCTCCGGCGGGACGAGCACGCAGGCCACCTCCGGGCGCTCGAGCGCGACCGCGACCGCCTCCGGGGTCTCGGCGCGGACGACCACGGGGACTCCCCGCGCGTGCGCCTCCTCGAGCCGGGCCGCGTTCTCGACTCCGTCGAGCACGAGCGCGTCGTCGAGGGGTATGTCGTCCTCGCCTTCGACGGCGACTTCGGGCACTCGCCGGCCGGTGGCGCCGAACCAGCGCTCTCTCACAGGTCGTAGGTGTCGCCTGGCGAGATCCCGATGATCTCGCAGTCGGTCGTCAGCGCCTCCCGGCAGGCCTCGGGAGTCCCCGTCAGGAGCGGGAACGTGCCCCAGTGACACGGGATGCAGCGGCCGACCCCGAGCAGCTCGAGCGCCACCGCGGCTTCCTTTGGGCCCATCGTGTAGTGGTCGCCGATCGGCAGGACGGCCAGATCGGGCTCGTAGATCCGGCCGATGAGCTGCATGTCGCCGAAGACGCATGTGTCGCCGGCGAAATAGATCTTCTTGCCGTCCTCGAGCTCGACGATCAGGCCGGCGGCCTCCCCGAGGTACTCGAGGTCGTTCGAGCTCGATGAATGGAAGGCGTTCACGAGCGTGACCTTGATGCCTTCCTTTTCGATCGTGCCTCCCTTGTTCCCGCCTTCGGTCGCCTCGTCGGGGAGCCCCTGGCCAGTGAGCCAGTCGCGGAGCTCGATCATCGCGATCACGGGACAGCCGAACTTCTTCGCCAGGTCGACGGTCTGGCCGACGTGGTCGGAATGCCCGTGTGTGAGCGCGATCAGGTCGACGCGCTCGGGCTCTTTCTCGTCGTCGGGGCACTTCGGATTTTCGAGCCAGGGATCGACGTAGACGCGCTTTCCTCCAGGCGTGTCGAGCCTGAACGTCGCGTGGCCGAGCCAGGTCAGTGAGCCGTTCGCCATCTTCCTCCTCCGGGTCGCTGGGTCGAGCGTAACGAAGGACTTCCTGCCTGGGGCGCGAACCCGAAAACCATGTGGCAGTCGCGCACGGGGGCCTCGGCCATGGCGGTGGAGCTCGCCGCCAGCCTCATCCTCGCCACCGCCCTCTGCGATGCGTTCGGCTTCGCCTCCGCCTCCTTCTATCTCCTCGTGCTCGGAGTCCCGATTACGGCCGCGGCCGGCCTGCTGTGCTTCGCGCGGGTCGTAGACGCCGTGAACGGCGGGCGCATGGACACCCTGGGGCGGCTGCAGGCGACGCTCTCGGCCGTGCTC
This sequence comes from Thermoleophilia bacterium, assembly GCA_025935275.1. Taxonomy (GTDB): domain Bacteria; phylum Actinomycetota; class Thermoleophilia; order Gaiellales; family Gaiellaceae; genus DATEOR01. Next base: position 12,524 of record JAICVP010000009.1, on the reverse strand, counting down.
GTCGCCGGGATCGTGATCGGCGCCGCGGTGCGCGAGCCGTTCATCGCGGCGGGCACGATCCCGCCGGAGGCGAGCGGCGTGCTCGTGATCTGCTTCGCGCTCCTCGTCGTGCAGGCGCTGATCGCGCTCGTGCCGTCTAGGCGCTCAGGCCGCGAAGGACGAACGCCCGCACGGCCTCACTCTTCCCTTTCACGCTGAGGGGCTCGAGCTCCTCGACTTCGGCGCGGCCCGCGAGACCCGCGTAGGTCGCCTCCGAGACGACGACTTCGCCGGCGCGCGCCTGCCCCTCGAGGCGCGACGCGAGGTTCACCGTGTCGCCCGTGGCCGTGTAGCCGCGCTTGCCCGGTGCATCGATCACGCCGAGCACGGCATCGCCGGAGTTGACGCCGGCGCGGAACCGCGGCCAGCCGGGGTGAGCATCGGCGATACCCGTCATCTCCCGCTGGAACTCCAGAGCGGTGCGCCCTGCTCGGAGCTCGTGCTCGGGACCGCGGAAGACGATCATGAGCGCGTCGCCGATCGTGTTGTAAAGCTCGCCGCCGTGCGCCTGGAGTACGGCGGCCGCGGCGGGGAAGTAGGTGTCCAGCATGGCTTTGATCTCGGGCTCCGGGGTCCGCTCCGAGAAGGCGGTGTAGCCCTGGAGATCGGCGAAGAGCACGCTCACTTCCTCGAGGTGCCCGCGGGTCTGCTCCTCGTAGATGTCGCTGAAGATCTCCGCCGAGGAGCCCTCGAGCCGCCATTCGCGCCGCGCGGCGAGGCCGACGACGCCGAAGGCGACGAGCATGAGCAGATGCCATTCCCACCAGGTCGTCTGCCAGTTGCGGGCGAAGGCGACCGCGAACATGGCCTCTGCCAGGAGGACGAGCGCGACGAGGATCGCCAGCGGGAGCGGCCGCTGGCGGGCGCGGTAGAGATGCCAGTAGCGCCAGACTCCGAAGCCGTAGGCGAGGAGCCCGACGACGGCAAGCGCCGCGAGCGGGCCCCGCGCGTCCTCGGGGGTGACGGGGTTGTCGAGCGGCGGCAGCGTCGACAGCGAAACGGCGGCCCAGGCGGCCATGTGCAGGACGAGGAGCCCGTAGAGGACTCCGCGGTAGCGGACGAGGAACGCAGAGGTCTCGGGGTGGAAGCGCACCGCCGAGGCCGCCGCGAAGAGACCCGCTTCGAGGAGGCCGATCGCCGACGCGATCTGGAAGCCGGCATTCTTCCCCGCCAGGAGGACGCCCGGCGTCGCGAGCGCGTGTAGGACGAGGTACCCGGAGGTGGCGAGGAACGCCATCCCGATCAAGAGCAGCCGCGCATCTGCCCGCCGCGCGGCGGCCTCTGCGAGGAGGAAGCCGAGCGCGAAGGAGAGGATCCCCACGAGCACGACGAGCCAGAAGTGCGCCGGGTGGTTCTCCCAGGTGAGGTCGAGGCTGGGCTTGGCCAGCAGCACGACCAGGCCGACGAGCGGGAGGACGCACAGCGCGCCCCAGCCCGCCAGCCGGCTCACAAGAGGCTCTCCAGCGCGGCCTGGTACTCGGCGCCGCCGAAGTCGTTCAGATGGTGCGGCTCCAGGTCCCGCTCTTCGATCTCCTCGCGCCCGCGCCGGTATGTGACCGGGTAGATGTCGCCTCGCGCGTTCATCTCGATGGTGACCGCGATGGAGCCTTCCTCGCAGTGGTCGAGGAAGTGGGCGAGGGGGACGATGCCCGTGCTCCCGTCGGGATAGACGGCGCGCGCGAGGTAGCCCTTCTGCGTCCAGATCTCGGGGCCCGCGCGGAGCTCGGACAAAAGGAACGGGACGATCTCATCCCGTCCGAGCTCCTGCCACTTCTGCTTCATGCCGAGCCGCTTCGCGATTTCCTGCGCGAGGAGTCGGCCGTTGTAGCGGAAGCCGCTCACGGTGCCCGAGGCGCTGCCGACGCCGTTCTTCCGCAGGCCCGCGGCGCCCTGCGTCGTGTTCCCGGCGAAGAACACGCCCTTGAGTGTCGTGCTCTCCCAGTAGGGCGTCAGTGCAGGAATCCGCCCGTCGGCGACGGTGCCGAGCCCCAGGTCACGGAGATCACGGACGGGGGTGCGAAAGCCGGTCGCTGCGATGGCCGCGTCCGCCTCGAGCGTGATCGGCCCCGGACGTGTCGTCCCCGCGGCCTGGAGCCTGAAGCCGCCGCTCTCCGTGCGCTCGATGCGCTCCACCGCCGCATCGAGGGCGAAGGTGCCGCCGCCCCAGGAAGCGTCCTCCAGGGGCTCGAAGTAGCGGACCCGCACCGTGGCCGTGGCGAGGACGGCCGTCTGCACGGGCCGCGGGGAGACGAGGAAGATCTGCCGAGCCCAAGGCTCGAGCCCGTCGGCAAGCTCGAAGCCGGAGTTGCGCTTGCCGATGATCAGGACGCTCTTGCCCTGAAACTCGCGCGCTTCCCTCGGCGTGTCGGCGTAGTGGGGCACGTCTTCGATTCCGGGAATCGGGGACTTCCACGGGTCGGTGACGCCGATCGCGAAGACGACCGCCCGGCAGCGGTACTCGCCGTCGGAGGTGACGAGCACGTAGCCGTCGTCCTCTTGCCGCGTGGACTCCCACGTGCAGCCGTACCGAACCTGGACACCGCCCCCTTCGGCGAATGCGACGAGTCCCTGCTCCATCTCCGCGCAGGACGGAACCATGTACTTGCGGTTCATCTGAGCCGCGACCGTCGCCCTGAGCTCGGGCTCGTCGGCGATCAGGCTGTTGTGGTCGTACCACTCATACTCGCGGGAGGAGCGCTCGTACGGCGCGTCGGGCTTGGTCCAGGAGAGAAGCCGCTGGAAGATCGGCCATTTCCGGAACATGCCGCCCGGCGAGTCGTCCTGGGAGATGACTGCGTGCTCGACCCCGAGCCGGGAGAGCGCGTAGGCCGTCTGCAGGCCGCCGGGCCCGCTGCCGACGACGACCACCGGATACTCGCCGGGCGGGTGAACTCCCTCTACGCCCGCCAAGCGAGGACTTCCTGCAACCGTCGCGCCTCCGTGACGAGCATCCGCAGCATGACCTTTGGATAACTGAGCAGGAACGCCTCGAGGCGCGGGCCCGGGATCTCCAGCACGCGCACGGGCGTCTCCGCGGTGACGTCGGCGCTGAGCGGCTCGTCGAGCAGCGTCGAGATCTCGCCGAAGAAGTCGCCCGGCCGGAGGCGGTTCAGCTCCTCCCCGCTGAGCGTGACGCTGGCCTCGCCGTCGAGGATGACGTAGAAGCCTGTCCCGCTCATGCCGCGCCTCATGATGCGTTCGCCGGCCGCGAAGCTCCGCTCCGAGTCCGGGTCGGCGATCGCCTCGAGCTGGGCACGGTCCAGGTCGGCGAAGAGGTTGAAGCGCCGGAGGGTCTCGACCAGGTCTTCGCCGTTGGCCATTCTGCGCCGACTTTACAAGTCGAGCTCGCGCGCGGCGAAATAGACGACCTCCGAGAAGGTCGGGAACGGCTGGATCGTGTCGCGCAGCGTCTCCACCGGCACCTGCGCCCGCACGGCGAGGGTGAGCTGGCCGATCCACTCTCCCGCTTCGGGGCCGACGGCCACCGCTCCGACGACGACCTGACGCTCCGGGTCGGCGAACAGCTTGAGGAAGCCAGGCCGCTTCGGATCCTGAAAGGTCGACGCGCGCGAGACCTTGTCGACTCCCCACTTGCCCACGACCGTGCCCTCGCCGCTCGTGTCCCCGACCGTGGCCACCTGTGGGTCCGTGAAGACCGCGGACGGCACGGCGTCGTAGTTGGCGACGAGGTCGCGGCCCGCGATGTTCGCCGCCGCGATGCGTCCCTGGTACTTGCCCAGGTGCGTGAAGAGCGCCTGTCCGGTGACGTCGCCGGCCGCCCACACGTGCTCGGCTGCGCGCAGCCGCTCGTCCACCTTGATCCCCGTCTTGCCGATGTCGAGATCGAGTTTCTCGAGCCCGAAGCCGTCGACGTTCGGCCTGCGACCGGTCGCGATCATCAGGTGCGTGGCCTCGAGCGGGTTGCGACCCTCGATGTCCAGCCGGTAGCCGCCCGGCCCTCCCTCGACGCTTTTTGCACGCGCGTTGAGGCAGAGCTCGATGCCCTCCTCCCGAAAGACCTCGCCCAGGAGCTCGCCTGCCTCGCGGTCGGTTCGCGGCAGGAGGTAGTCGCCGCTCTGCACGATCGTCACGAGCGTTCCCAGGCGGCCGTAGAACTGCGCGAGTTCGCAGCCGACCGCGCCGCCGCCGACGACGATGAGGCTCTTCGGAACCTCGCTCGCGCTCGTGCCTTCGCGGCTGAGCCAGGGCTGCACGGAATCGAGGCCCTCGATCGGCGGCAGGGTCGGCCGGGATCCCGTCGAGACCATGAGCTCGTCGTAGGCCAGCTCTTGTCCAGCGACCTCGACCTTCCCCGGCTCGGTCACGATGCCCTGACCGCGCACGAGCTCGGTGTCGAGGTCCTTGACCCATTTGACCTGGCTCGTGTCGTCCTTTTCGGCGTTCTTGTCGCGCCACCAGAAGATCTGCTCCGGGTCGATCGTCGCCTCGACGCCGTGGGCGCCCTTCGCGCGAAAGGCGATCTCGACCGGCCGCAGCAGCGTCTTGGACGGGATGCACGCCCAGTAGGAGCACTCGCCTCCTACGAGCTGGTCCTCGACGAGCGTGATTCGAATCTCCTTGTCGAGGCGCCGGAGTGCGGCGATGAAAGCCTCGCCGCTCACTCCGCCGCCAAGAACGACGACGTGTCTCGGCATCAGTGCGGAAAGGACAGGAAGGAGACCGCGTCGGTCGCGATGTCGAGGAGCGGCTGCGCCGCCACGAAGCTCCCGATGGTGACGACGACCGCGAGCACCACCGACGTGCCGAGCGCCAGCTCGCGCGGGGGCGAGCCGCCTGCGGGCGCCACCCTCACCGCCGCAGGCTGGAAGTACATCGCGCGGACGACGCCGAGGTAGTAGTAGACGGAAACTGCGGTTGCGACGGCACCGACGATGGCGAGCCATGTCCAGCCGCGGTCGACGGCCGCCGAGAACGCGTAGAACTTCCCGATGAAGAGGCCGGCGGGCGGCAGCCCGATGAAGCCGAACATGAAGAGCGTCATCGCGGCGCCCATGCCCGGCCGCTCCCACCCCATGCCGGCCATGTCGTCGAGCGTGACCGGGCGTGCCAGCTCCCGCTCTCTGGCTCCGACGACGGCGAACGCACCGATGCTCATCGCCGCGTACGGGATGAGGTAGTACAGCAACGCCCGGCCGCCGAGCGAGGTGCCCACGGCGATCGGCATGAGCAGGAAGCCCGCGTGCGAGATGCTGGAATACGCGAGGAGCCGCTTCACGTTCGTCTGCACCAGGGCGCCGAGGTTCCCCCAGGCGAGCGAGATGCACACGATCACCGCGAGCGAGATCGTCCAGAGGTTCTCCTCGGACGGGAACGCGGTGACGAGGAGGCGCATCGTCAGGACGAGCGCTGCGATCTTCGTCGCGGCCGACATGAACGCCGTTACCGGGGTCGGCGCGCCCTGGTAGACGTCGGGCGTCCACATGTGGAACGGCGCCGCCGAAGCCTTGAAGCCGAGCCCGACGATGATCATCGCTAGGCCGGTGACGAGGAAGAGCTGGTCGGCGTCGCCCGAGGCGGCGGCGATGTCCTCGAAGCCGAGCGCCCCTGTTGCCCCGTAGACGAACGCGCTGCCAAAGAGCAGGATCGCCGAGCCGAAGCTCCCGACGATCAGGTACTTGAGCCCGGCCTCGAGCGAGGCGACCTCCTCGATTGCCATCGCGCAGAGGATGTAGAGGGAGATCGAGAACCACTCGAGCCCCAGGAACATCGTCATCAGGTCGTTGGCAGCGACGAAGAAGCACATGCCGGCCGCCGCGGTGAGGAGCAGCGTGTAGTACTCACCCATCCGCTCGCGGAGGACGTAGGCGTACGAGACGCCGACGGTCAGGAGGCCTGAGCCGACGATGAGCACCTGCGCGAGCTCGGCGAGCCGGTCTCGGCGCATCGCGTCCGCGACCACTGACGTGCCCGTTTCGTCCATCTGGAACAGCGCGACGGCCGCCGCTCCCGCGCCGATGAAGCAGCCCATCGAGACGAAGGCGCAGAAATGCCTGCGCCATCCGTGCGCCAGGAAGAGCGGGACGAGCAGACAGATCGCCGCGCCGCCGAGGAGGATCAGCTCAGGCGAGAGCGCGGCCCAGTCGATGGACGGTGTCTGGAACGGGGTCACGGCGACGCCTCGAACTGCGAGCCCACGGTGTCGGACGGCCTGCCGCCGAAGGAGTGGTCGGTGATCGCCGCCGGCCAGAACGAGAGCGCGAGCAGCAGGGTGACGAGCGGCACGATCACGCTGATCTCGGCCGGGCGAAGGTCGAGCGCCGCCTCGGTGACCGCAGGCCCCGGATCCCGGTGCAGCACCGCGGAAATCAAGCGGAGCATGTACATCGCGGCGAGGACGATCGCCGCGGCCCCTGCGACCGCCCAGCCCCAGCCGCGCGTGAAGATGCCGTTGAGGATCAGGAACTCACCTGCGAACGCGCTCGACCCGGGCACCGCGAGCGCGATCACGCCGGTCGTGATCAGCGTCGTCGCCAGCACCGGGCGGCCGCGCGCCATGCCGCCGAGGCGGACGAGGTCGCCCGTCGCGGCACGCCGCTCCACCGAGCCGGCGATGAGGAACAGCGCCGCGGAGATGAGGCCGTGGGTCACCATCTGCAGCACGGCGCCCGAGAGGCCGGAATCGTTGACGGCGAAGAGCCCGATGATGATCAGGTTCATCTGGGCGAGGCTCGAGTAGGCGATCACGCCGCGGATGTCGGGCGCGCGGAAGGCGAGCAGCGATCCGTAGACGAGGCCGATCGTGGCGAGGACGAGCACGACGGTCCTCCAGTCGGCCACGACTCCGGGGAAGAAGACGAGCCCGATGCGCAGGAAGCCGTACGTGGCGGCCTTCGAGATGACGCCGGAGAGAATCGCCGACACCTCAGCCGGTGACTCCCGGTAGGCGTCGGGGAGCCAGCCGTGGAAGGGCCAAAGAGGCGCCTTCACGGCGAACGCGGCGGCGAAGCCGAGGAAGATCCACGTGCTCCCGCTCTCCCCGATCTTCTGCATGTCGAAGGTGCCCGCCGAGAGCCCCAGCGCGATCACCGAGACGAGCATGAGCAACGAGCCCGCGAGGGTGTAGACGACGAACTTGATCGTCGCTCCCATGCGGCCCGCGCCGCCCCAGACCCCGATCAGGATGTAGAGCGGGATCATCATCGCTTCCCAGAAGACGTAGAAGAGGAGGAGATCCTGGGCGGCGAAGACGCCCACGGTGGCGCCCTCGAGGAAGAGCAGCAGGCCGAGGTAGACGCCCATCCGTTCGCGACCGGACCAGAAGCCGTAGGCGACCGCCGCCGTGAAGACGACGACCGTCAGGCCGACGAGCCAGAGCGAGAAGTCGTAGAGCCCCACGCTGTAGGAGACGCCGAGGTCGGAGAACCACGAGTGCGAGGCGTCGTCCTGCAGGCCCGAGCTCGCGTAGTCGAAGTTCAACGCCCTGTTCACCCAGAGCACGAGCTCGGCGAGCGCGACGAGGAGGGCCGCGCCGCCGGCCGCCCGCGGAGTCGGCCAGGGGACGATCCAGACGAAGAAGGCGCCTGCGATCGGGAGGAGGATGAGGATCGAGGTGAACACGGCTACGTCACGAGGATGAAGACGATGGCGAGGACGGCGAGGCCGGCTGCGAGGGCGAGGGCGTACTCGCGGACGTAGCCCGTCTGGAGCGCCGAGAGCCGGCGGGACGCGCTGCGCACGCTCGACCCGAGCTCACCCAGCGAGGACAGGAACAAGGGCTGCTCGACGTAGCGGGTGAGGAACGCGGCGTTTCGCGAAGCCGGCTCGTAGAACGCGAGGTCGTAGGCCTCGTCGAAGTAGAACTTGTGCTCGAGGGTCCGCGCGGCCCAGGGCCAGCGCTTGCGCGTCCGCGCGGGAACCTCGCTCGGCCGCCCGTACCAGCGCCAGGCCAGCCAGATGCCGGCGACCGCGAGGACCAGCGAGGCGATCACGGAGAACGTGAACGTGACGCCGGTGGCCTCCTCGGCGGACTCCGCGACTGGCTCGAGCCACTGGTTGACGAGGTCCCAGCCCCACGGAACCTGGAGCCAGCCGCCGAAGATCGAGAGGACCGCGAGGATCGCCACCGGCCAGGCCATCGCAAGCCCGCCGTCGAAACGCTTGCGATGCAGATGCTCGCGGGCGAACGGGGTCAGGTCGCCCCAGAAGACGATGAAGAGCAGGCGGAAGGTGTAGAGCCCCGTCAGGAACGCGCCGATCGCGCCAGCCGTCCAGAGGATCCACCCGAGCGTGCCTGCGTTCGCGGCCGCGCCGAGGATCGAGTCCTTGGAGAAGAACCCGGCGAAGGGCGGGATCGCGGCCAGGGCCAGCGCGCCGATGACGAAGACGCGGTAGGTGAACGGCAGCGCGCGCCCCAGCCCGCCCATGCGGCGGATGTCCTGCTCGTCGGAGAGGGCATGGATGACGATGCCGGCCGCCATGAAGAGCAGCGCCTTGAAGAAGGCGTGCGTCATCAGGTGGAACATCCCTGAGCCGTAGGCCCCGAGCCCGACGGCGACGAACATGTAGCCGATCTGGCTCATCGTCGAATAGGCGATGACGCGCTTGATGTCGGTCTGCACGAGCGCAATGAGGCCGGCGAGGAGGATCGTGACGCCGCCGAGGATCCCCGCGAGGTCCTGGATCGCGGGCGCGAGCTCGAACAGGACGTTGGTGCGCGCGACCAGGTAGACGCCCGCGGTCACCATCGTCGCCGCGTGGATGAGGGCGGAGACCGGGGTCGGGCCCTCCATCGCGTCGGGGAGCCAGGTGTGGAGCGGCACCTGCGCGGACTTGGCGACGGCTCCGCCGAGGAGGCCGAGCGCGATCAAGACGGCAGCGGTGCTCCCGTGCTCGACCACGTCGGAGCTGAAGACCGTGTCGAATTCCACGGAGCCCGTTCGCTGGATCAGCAGGAAGATGGCGAGCGCGAAGGTCGCGTCGCCGAATGCGTTCATGATGAACGCCTTCTTGCCCGCGGCCACCGCGGTCGCGCGGTGGTGCCAGAAGTTGATCAGGAGGTAGGAGCTGAGGCCGACCATGCCCCAGCCCGCGAGCAGGAGCACGAGGTTCCCGGCCTCCACGAGCAGCAGCATCGAGAAGAGGAAGAGGGCCTTGTACGCGTGGTAGCGCCGCTCCTCGACGTCTCCGGCCATGTAGCCCACTGCGTAGGCGAGGATCAAAAATCCGACTCCGCTGACGATCAGCATCATGAAGACCGACAGCGGGTCGACCTGGATCTCGGCCCCGATCTTCAGGTCTCCCGCCGAGAGCCACGTCCAGAGCGTCGAGGAGTGCGTGCGCTCCTCCGGGTCCTCGCCGAGGAGGACGACGAAGACGACAACGGACGAGACGAACGAGACGAGCGCCGAACCCGCCGCGAGGTACCCCGCGACGGAGCGCGAGATCGCCGTGCCCGCGAGGGCGATCGCGACGACCGCGGCCGCCGGGGCGAAGAGCGCGATCCAGGCGGCGGTGATCATCCGTGCAGGGTGGTGAGCTTGTCGACGTCGAGATCCACGCGCCGCCGGGAGACCGCGACGATGAGGCCGAGGCCAACGACCGCCTCCGCGGCGGCGACGACCATGACCGTGAGCGCGAAGATCTGCCCGCTGCCGGTGCCGGTCTGGCGCGCGAACGCGATCAGGGCGAGGTTCCCCGCGTTGAGCATGATCTCGAGCGCGAGCAGCACGATCAGCGGGCTGCGGCGGATAAGCACCCCGAAGGCGCCAGTCGCGAAGAGGATCACCGACAGAATCAGGTAGGCGGCGACGCCGGGGCCGGGCACTAGGAGCGCTTCTCCTTCGGAACGGCGCTGCCGAGGATGACTCCGCCCACCGCAGCGACGAGCAGCACGATGGAGGTCACCTCGAAGGCGAGCAGGTGGTCGCCGAGGAAGAGGTGGCCGATCTCGGCCGGCGAGCCGAACCCGTCCTCGATGCGAGCTGGAGTCGAGAGCTGATCGCCTGCCTTGAGCGCGACGACGACCACGATCTCGACGGCGATTGCCGCCGCCGCCACGACCGCGGCAAGCGACTGGAGGCTTGGCTTCCCGGCCCAGGGTGCATCCGCGCGCCCGCCCAGGTAGGCAATGACGAAGAGGAACATGACCACGACCGCGCCGGCGTAGACGAGCACCTGGGCGGCGGCGACGAACTCGGCCGCGAGGAGCAGGTAGAGCACCGCGAGCGAGGCGAGATTCCCGATCAGCGCGAGCGCGCTGTAGAAGGGGTTCTGAAAGAGGACGACCGCGATCCCGGATGTGAGGAGCGAGAGCGCCGCGAGGATCCAGACCACCCAGACGATGAACTCCTCCACTACGACTCCAGCTTCCAGACGGGCTGTGGCGTGTCGTAGAGCTCGCGGTCGGCGACCGGCACGCGCTTCACCGGCGGCGCCAGCAGCATGTCCTTCGTGTAGATGAGGTCGTCCCGGGAGTATTCGGAGAGCTCGTATTCGGCCTCGAGGGTGATCGCGTCGAACGGGCACGCCAGCTCGCAGTAGCCGCAGAAGATGCAGCGCGAGAGGTTGATCTCGTAGATGCGGGCGTACCGCTCCCCGGGAGAGACGCGGTTGTCGGCGGTGTTCTCGTCCGCGACGACGCGGATGCAGTCGGCGGGGCAGGCCGCAGCGCAGAGGGAGCAGCCGACGCACTTCTCGAGCCCGTTCTCGTGGCGCCAGAGCCGGTGCCGGCCCCGGAAGCGCGGGTACACCGGGCGCTTGTACTCCGGGTACTGCTGCGTGATCGGCTTCTTGAAGATCTGCCGGAAGGTGACCGCGAAGCCCTTGATGCTGTCGAACGGCTGCGGGCTCACAGCAGCGCCACCAGGATCGCGGTCACGAGCGCGTTCAACGTCGCCACCGGGAGGAGCACCTTCCAGCCGAACCGCATCAGCTGGTCGTAGCGCAGGCGCGGAAGAGTGGCGCGGAGCCAGATGAAAACGAAGATGAACGCGCCGAGCTTCAGGAGGAACCAGAGTGGCCCCGGTAGCCAGGGCCCGCCCCAGCCGCCGAAGAAGAGCGTCACGGCGAGGCCGGAGAGCGTGATCATGTTGATGTACTCAGCCGTCGAGTAGAGACCGAAGCGCATGCCGCTGTACTCGGTGTGGTAGCCGGCGACGAGCTCCTGCTCGGCCTCGGGGAGATCGAACGGCGGGCGGTTCGTCTCCGCGATTCCCGCGACGAAGAAGACGAGTAGCCCGACGAACTGGGGAGCCGCGAACCAGATCGTCGCCTGCTGCTCCGCGACGATGTCGACGAGGGAGAGCGACTTGCCCATGATCACGACGCCGAGCACGGACAGCGCGAGCGACACCTCGTAGGAGACGAGCTGCGCGGCGGTGCGCATCGAGCCGAGCAGCGAGTACTTGGATTCGCTCGCCCAGCCGCCCACGAGGAACGCGTAGATCCCGATCGCGCCGAGCGCGAAGATCAGGAGGAGGCCGATGGAGACGTTGGCGATCCAGCCGGTGATCACGTAGTCGCCGACGTGCCAGACGCCGCCGAACGGAATGACGCTGAACGCTGCGAGCGCCGTGAAGCACGCGACGGCCGGCGCGGCGATGTAGAGGAGGTCGATCGCATTCGCGGGGAAGAAGCTCTCCTTGCGCAGGAGCTTCACGAGGTCGGCGATCGGCTGCAGCAGCCCGAACGGGCCTGCGCGGTTCGGGCCGTAGCGGAGCTGCATGCGGCCGAGGAGCTTGCGCTCGAGCCACGTGCAGTAGGCGAACGCGGCCATCACGAGGTTGATGACTATGAGCGCCTTGATGAGGTCGATCCACCACGGCTGGTTCAGGCCCGAGTCCATCAGCCGCTCTTCACCTCGACCCGGTCGTGGAGGCCCTCAGCGTGCTCGGACGGGATGCGGACGACACCAGCCCGAAGCCGCCGGTTGACGCGGGCGCGGAGCTTCCGGCTCGTGCCGTTCGACTGCACGCTCACCTCGGTACCGCCGTCGATCCCGCGGGCCTGTGCGTCCTCGTAGGAGAGCTCGATCTCCGCGTGAGGCCGCTGGAACTGGAGCTGCTCGACCCGCTCGACCGCGGGCCCGCTGAAGAGGGAGCGGTAGCGCACCACCGCAAGGCCCTTCCCTCCCTTGGGCGCGGACGCCTGCGGCGCGGGCACCTCGGCGTCGGCGGCTTCTGTCTCGGGCAGCCCGGCGTGATCCTCGGGCAGCATCGAGGGCCACGGGTCCACGTCGATCCCGAAGCGGCCCGCCAGCCGCGCGAAGAAGAACAGTTCGTCCTCGGCGGGAGGCGTGACCGCGCGTCGCTGGCGCTGCAGCCTGCCCTCGAGGTTCACGGTGGTGCCGTCGCGCTCGAGGTAGCTCGTGCCCGGGACGACGAGGTGCGCCCAGAGCGTCCCCTCCGACTCGAACATCGCCGTCGTGAGAACGAACTTCGCGCGTTCTGCGAGGTCGCGGACGGCGGGGTTCTCAGCCGCTTCGTCTCCCGAGACGATGAGCGCGCCGATCTCGCCCTCCGGCACGG
>JAICVP010000128.1 GCA_025935275.1 Thermoleophilia bacterium | reverse complement strand
TGCCGCCGGGGGCCACATAGCCCGAGAGCACGGCGAGCGTCCCGCCGACTCCGCCTCTGAACGAGACCCCGCCGGTGCTGATGACGAGATCGAAGGAGCCCGGCTCGGGCGCGTAGTCGCGGACGTCCTGTTCGAGCAGCACGACCTTCGACTCGGGGACTCGGGCCTCGGCCTGGCGCCGGGCCTCCGCGAGCACGGCGGGCGAGTTGTCGAGGCCGGTGGCGCGCACGTCCGGATAGCGCTCGACGATCCGCAGGAGGATTTCGGCCTTGCCGCACCCGAGGTCGAGGACGTGCGCCCCGGGCTCGAGCTCGAGGGCCTCGATCATCTCGTCGACGTCCTCCTCGGCGAGGGGATTCATGAACGCGAGGCCATCGTGGGCGATCGCGGTGAAGTCGTCGCTGTCCAACTACCCGGAGCTCTGTTGCCGCCTCGAGTACATGCGGTACATGATCGAGTCGACGAGGTAGCTGAACGGGATGAAGAACGCGACGAGCGTCACGCCCGTGAAGATCTTGGACGAGATCGGCGAGTCGCCCCCGGTCCAGAACACGACCAGCAGGATCAACGGGGCGAAGATCGCCGTCCGCTTGAAGACCCGGCCCATCGAGGGCTTGGGGACCTCTCGTCCGCCCCTGCTGGGGGCGGCTCTGGCGGCGCTCTTTCCGTCCTTCGGCGCCGGAACCGGCCTTTCGACGGGAATCTCCTCGCCGTCCTCGGTTTCGATGACGTACTCGTACTCGTGGCGCTGGAGCTTCTCGCGGCGGCGGCGCTGCTTACGGCTGGGCATGGGCCGATTATGCCGTGGGCTTCCCGCCCTGGATGACCTGGGCGATGTGGTTCCCGCCGAGGTGGTACGGGAGATAGCGCCAGTCGGAGGCGTCGAGCAGGACGATGTCGGCGTCGTAGCCTGGCGCGAGCCGCCCGGCCCGGTCCGCCCGGCCGAGGACGTGCGCGGCGTTCACCGTGCACGCGGCGAGGACTTCGGCAGGCGCCATCTGCATCTGGGTGCAGGCCAGGCCGGCCACGAGCGGAAGGCTCTCGCAGAACGCGCTCCCCGGGTTGAAATCGGTCGCGAGCGCGACGATCGCGCCCTCGTCGACCAACGCGCGAGCCGGCGGCATCGGGCGGCCGAGAAAGAGCGCCGCGACCGGAAGCAGCACGGCCGCCACGTCGCTCGCGGCGAGGGTTTTCACTCCGTCCGGGCCGGTGGCCTCGAGGTGGTCGACGCTCACGGCGCCGAGCTCGGCGGCGAGGGGGATACCGCCGCCCTCGGTGAACTGGTCCGCATGCAGGCGGAGGCGCAGGCCCGCAGCCCGGCAGGCCTCCAGGTAGCGGCGGGCCTGGACGGCGTCGAACGCGCCCCGCTCGAGGAAGACGTCGGCAGCCTCGGCGAGCTTCGCGGCCTCGGGGAGAACTTCGGCGAGCGCGAAGTCGAGGTAGGCGTCGGCGTCGTCGAACTCCGGCGGGACGGCGTGCGCGCCGAGCCAGGTCGGTGAGCCGCCGGCGTCCCGGACCACGCGCAGCATCGCCAGCTCCGTCTCCCGGTCGAGCCCGTAACCGGATTTCGCCTCGAAGGTGGTCGTCCCCGAGGCGAGCATCCAGGAGCGGTGCAGCGCGAGCGCCTCGGCCAGGCCCTGCTCGCCGGCTGCACGCGTGGCCGAGACCGTCGAGAGAATCCCTCCGCCGGCCGCGTGCAGCTCCTCATAGGTTGCACCGCCGGACCGAAGCTCGAACTCCCCCACCCTGGAGCCCGCGAACACCGCATGCGTGTGGCAGTCGACGAGCCCGGGGATTGCGGCGCAGCCGCTTCCGTCGAGCTCCTCGACCTCGCCTTCGACTCGACCGAGATCGCTCATCCGTCCCACGGCGGCGATCCGCCCGTCGTCGCACAGGACGTACGCATCCTCGACGACGTCCAGCGACCGCATCGCCTCCCGCCCGCGCAGCGCTGCTTGCGTCCCCGCCGGGGAGACGGCCTGCGCGAGGTCGCGGACGAGCAGCTTGGCCACGCGGCGGCTAGGAGCCGGGCACTTCGAGGCCCTGCTCCCGCGCGGCCTCCTTCGCCTCGTCGTAGCCGGCGTCGAGATGGCGCAGCACGCCGGTGCCCGGATCCGTCGTCAGGACCCGCTCGAGGCGCTCCGCAGCTTCGTCCGTGCCGTCGGCGACCACGACCATGCCGGCGTGGATGGCGTTGCCGATCCCGACACCCCCGCCGTGATGGACGCTGACCCAAGTGGCGCCGGCGGCCGTGTTCAGCAAGGCGTTCAGGATCGGCCAGTCCGCGATCGCGTCGGAGCCGTCGGCCATCGCCTCGGTCTCCCGGTAGGGCGACGCGACCGAGCCCGAGTCGAGATGGTCGCGGCCGATGACCACGGGCGCCGATACCTGTCCGCTCCGAACGAGGTCGTTTATCGCCAGGCCCGCCTTCGCGCGGTCGCCGAAGCCGAGCCAGCAGATCCTCGCGGGTAGCCCCTGGAACTCGACGCGCTCGGGAGCAAGATCGAGCCAGCGCTGCAGGAGGCGGTCGTCCGGGAAGAGACTTCGCAGCGTCCCGTCGATCGCTGCGATGTCCTCCGGATCGCCCGACAGGACCGCCCAGCGGAAGGGGCCGATGCCGCGGCAGAAGAGCGGCCGGATATAGGCCGGGACAAAGCCCGGGTATGAGAAAGCCTCCGTTACGCCGGCCTGTTCCGCCTCCCCTCTGAGGTTGTTGCCATAATCGAAAACATAGCTCCCGGACCGGACGTACTCGAGCATGCCTTCCACGTGGCGCGCGATCGACTCGGAGGCCTGGCGGAGGTACTCGTCGGGGTCGTCCTTCCGCAGGCGGTCGGCTTCCTCCACCGACAAGCCGGCCGGGACGTAGCCGTTCAGAGGATCGTGCGCGGCAGTCTGGTCGGTGACGAAATCGAAGTGCTCGCCGCGGGCGGCGAGCTCGGGGACGATCTCGGCGGCGTTCCCGAGCAGCCCGACCGACAGGGCGCGCCCCTCGCCTGCTGCCGCGCGAACCCGTGCCAGCGCGTCGTCCAGTGAGTCGGCCGCCTCATCCAGGTAGCGGGTCTCGAGCCGGCGTTGGATCCGGTGCGGATCGACCTCGACGCAGAGAATCGTCGCGCCCGTCATCGTCGCAGCGAGAGGCTGCGCGCCTCCCATCCCGCCCAGGCCGGCGGTGAGGATTGTCTTGCCGCTCAGATCCGGCGAGCCGAAGTGCTTCTCGCCCGCCGCGGCGAACGTCTGGTACGTGCCCTGGAGAATTCCCTGGGTACCGATGTAGATCCAGCTCCCCGCGGTCATCTGCCCGAACATCGTCAGGCCGAGCGCCTCCAGCCGGCGGAACTCCTCCCAGGTCGCCCAGCGCGGCACCAGCAGCGAGTTCGCGATGAGGACGCGCGGCGCGCCCGGATGGGTGCGAAACACGCCGACGGGCTTACCGCTCTGCACCAGGAGTGTCTCGTCTTCACCAAGAGCCAGAAGGGAGCGGACGAGCGCCTTGAGGGCGTCGTGATTTCGGGCCGCCTTCCCCGAGCCGCCGTAGACGATGAGCTCCTCGGGCTTCTCGGCGACCTCCCGGTCGAGGTTGTTGAGCAGCATCCGGAGCGGCGCCTCCGTCTGCCACGACCGGGCGTTCAGCGTCTGCCCGCGCGGCGCGCGAATCGCGCCCAGGTCGCCGCAGAGCTCTTCGACGACGGCGTCGACCTCGCGAACGCTCACGCGAGCTCACCCACCTCGGCCTCGACTGCGGCCACCAGGTCGCCGGAGCGAATCGCCGTGGCCACCAGCTCGATGTCCGGCGCGAGCGTCCGGTCCTCCATCACGGTCGGCGAGAGCGATCGTACGAAGTCGTGCGCCGCGCGCGATCCGGGTCCCGGCTCGAGAGGCGCGAGGAACTCGACGCCCTGCGCCGCGGCGAGAAGCTCGATCGCCAGCGCGCGCTCGACGTTGCCGAGCACTGACCAGCACTTGAGCCCGGCGGCGTTTCCCATCGAGACGTGATCCTCCTGGCCCGCGCTCGTCGGGATGGAGTCCACAGAAGCTGGATGACAGAGCACCTTGTTCTCGCTGACGAGGGCCGCGGCCACGTACTGGGGAATCATGAACCCCGAGTTGAGCCCGCCGTCGTGCGTGAGGAAAGCAGGCAGGCCGTCGGACAGCGACGGGTTGACCAGGCGCTCGACCCGCCGCTCGGAAATGGAGGCGAGCTCCGCGACGGCGAGCGCCATGGAATCGAGCGCGAGGGCGACGGGCTGGCCGTGGAAGTTCCCGTTCGAGACGAGCTCGCCCTTCTCCACGAGCACAAGCGGGTTGTCGGTTGCGGCGTTGACCTCGACGGCCACCGTCTGCTCGACGTAGGCAAGCAGATCGCGGCTCGCACCGTGGACCTGCGGCGCGCAGCGCAGGGAGTACGCGTCCTGGACCTTGTCGCACCACCGGTGCGCCTCGATGATCGCCGACCCCTCGAGGAGGCGCAGGACATTGGCCGCCGCGGCAGCCTGCCCTGCGAGCGGGCGAAGCGCCTGGATCTCCGGGATGAAGCTGACACGCGACCCCTGCAGCGCCTCGACGGAGAGGGCGCAGGCGATGTCCGCGGTCTTCGCGATCCGGCGCGCGCGAACGAGTCCCAGGGCACCCACGGCGCCCATGAACTGCGTCCCGTTGACGAGGGACAGGCCCTCCTTGGCCTGCAGGCGAACCGGTTCGAGGCCGGCGCGTGCGAGCGCGTCCGCGCCGGAGAGCAGCTCGCCCTCGTAGCTCGCCGACCCCTCGCCGACCAGCGGAAGCGCGAGATGCGCGAGCGGCGCGAGGTCGCCCGAGGCGCCGACGGAGCCCCGGCTCGGCACGACCGGCAGGACACCCTTGTTCAGACATTCGAGGAGAAGCTCGACCGTCTCCACCCGTGCGCCCGAGAAGCCCTTGGCAAGCGCGTTCGCGCGCAGCACCATCGCGGCGCGCACCACCTCGTCCGGATAGGGCTCCCCCACTCCGCATGCGTGGCTCCGCAGCAGGCGCAGCTGGAGCTCCTCGGAGAGCTCGGGGGGGATCGCCTTGGAGACGAAACGGCCGAACCCGGTGTTAATTCCGTACGTGTGCTCGCCGGATGCTGCGGAGGCCGCGCGGTCGACGAGCCGGCGAGCCGCGGCCATTTTCGAGCGCCCGTCGTCGGAGAGCGCCGCGGGGATGCGCCCGACCGCGATCGACCAGACGTCGTCGATCGTGAGATCGTCCCCGTTCAGGAGCACGGCGGTGGCAACTGCCATCGCAGCCAAGTCTAGAACGCGCCGGAGGGAGAATCCGGCTCGGCGAAAGGAGCCCGATGAGAGTCCACGTGATCAGCGACATCGAAGGCGTCTCGGGTGTCGTCAAATCCGAGCAGGGTGACGGCGGCGAGTCGCTCTTCGACGAGGCGCGGCGCCTCTACACCGAGGAGATCAATGCCGCCGTGCGCGGCGCGTTCGCAGGCGGAGCCACCGAGGTTGTCGTGATGGACTGCCATGGCGCCGGCAAAGGCTGGACGTTCAACTCCCTCTTGCCCGAGGCGCTCGATCCGCGCTGCGAATGGGTCGTGCAGAACGAATGGACGGAGTACACGGGCTTCCTCGAAGAGGGCTGCGACGCTGCGCTCTTCATCGGGATGCACGCGCGCGCGGGCGTGGGCGAGGGCGTCCTCAACCACACGATCTCGGGCTCCGACATCTACGAGCTCCGCTTCAACGGCACCGCGGTGGGCGAAACCGGGATCAACGCCGCACTGTGCGGCACCTTCGATTGCCCGGTGCTGCTCGTCACCGGAGACGACGCCGTCTGCCGCGAAAGCCGTGAGCTCCTCGGCGAGGGGCTGACCACCGTCGCAGTCAAGCAGGGCCTGGGGCGACAAAGCGCGAGGAACATCGCGCCTCAGCGCGCACGGGAGCTGATCGAGAACGGAGCCAAGCAGGCGCTGGCCGACCTGAAGACCGTTGCACCCTACGATCCCGGCCGCCCCTGTGAGATCGAGGTGCTGCTCATGGGGTCGCACATCTCGGAGCCATACCGGCACCGTCACGGCGTGGAGGTCGCAGACGGTCGTCGT
>JAICVP010000363.1 GCA_025935275.1 Thermoleophilia bacterium | reverse complement strand
GGCTCGTGAGACACGCGAGACGGACCGCGGAAGGGCGATGCAGTGGCCTCAAGGCACATACACCTGGCGCATGTACGGCCGCTGGATCACCACGGCCACGACGCGCTCGTTCCCGTCGAAGACATCCTCCAGCTCGCCCCTCACCTCGAGCGTGATCTCGGAGACGCGGTTGATGTTCAAAGGGTCGCTTCGCACCACGTTCATGACTTGATCCTCCTGGTACCAGCGCACGATCTCTGGATTCCTCGCGGCGCGGAGCGGGAGGTTCGGTTTGTCCGGGGTCGCCCAGATCACTAGGTCTCCGCCCTGTTCATAGGCGAGCGTGAGGCGGACCTCTCCGTGATCCCCCACGGCGGCGAAGGTTTCACGGACCTGGGTCTCGCCCCGTCGCTCCTTGTTGAAGGTCTGCGACCGGGTGATACGGGCGAGCGCGCCGTCATCGTATTTTCCCGGAACGCTCGTCGGGTCCTCTGTATATGTGAACCAGTGGAAGTGGGCGAGTTCGCCCGTCGCCTGCTCGCGGGCCTGCGAGACGAAAGCGATGTAGCTCACCTGCGGTAGACCGGCCAGCTGACCGTCGCGGGTTCTGACCGCGTACACCTCGTGGAACGGGACGAGCATATTGGCGTCTCTCAGTGAGCTTCCGCGCAGGTCGTCCCCCGCGTAGGGAGCGAGCATCCAACCGGTCGGAAGCCGACGCTGGATCGCGGACGCATTGCCCTGGAGTGCGATCATCGTCCGCGCCGCAGCGATCCCGTCGGAATATGTCAGGTTCGTCATGGTTTCTCCGGCCTCGCGAGCTTCATAAGCCACCGTCCAAGCTCTGCGGGACGCTTCTCGTGGAGCCCGATCGTGGGGTTCCGTGACGCCGACGCTAGCCGGAGGGGGAGCGGTCCGCATCGGCCCGCGGGCCCGAGTTGCGATCCGACCGTGGGTGGAGAGTGCCTGGCGTGACCGCACCATGGTCGTAGGCGAACACGATCGCCGCGGCGCGGTCGCGGACACCAAGCTTGCCGAAGATGCTGCCGACGTGGCTCTTCACGGTCGCCTCCGCGACGAGGAGCGACGCGGCGATCTCGGCGTTGGTCGCGCCGCGCGCCATCAGGCGCAGCACCTCGTGCTCACGATCGGTGAGCAACTCCAGCCTGGCTGCCTCGCGAGCCGCCGGAGCCACCAGGCGGCGATAGTGGCTGAGCAGCCGCGGTGCGACCGCCGGGTCGAACCAGGCACCGCCGCCGGCAACCGCCCGCACCGCCGCGATCAGCTCCTCAGCGGAGCAGTCCTTGAGCACAAAGCCAGCGGCGCCGGCTTCAATCGCCCCCCACAACACCTCGTCCTCGCCAAAGGTGGTCAGCACGAGCACGTCGAGCGGCTCAGCGGCGCTACGTAGCCGCGCCGTCGCGGCGATGCCGTCGAGGACCGGCATGCGAATGTCCATCACGACCACGTCCGGACGCAGAGCGGGCAGCTGCTCGACCGCCTGCCGGCCGTCGACGCATTCGGCGATAACCTCGAAGCCGTCCGGAGGTGAGAGGATCCGCGCCAAGCCGGCGCGGACGATGGCCTGGTCGTCGACGAGAGCGACCTGGATCATTGAGGGCGCGCGCCTCTCTTTGCAAGCTCCTCGCTCGCCTTGAGCGGGAGCCGGCAGCTGACCCGCCAGCCGGTGGGCGTGGGCCCGGCAGCGAACTCACCGCCGAGTGCAGCCGCTCGCTCGCTCATCCCGATCAGGCCGTACCTGGGCC
>JAICVP010000155.1 GCA_025935275.1 Thermoleophilia bacterium | reverse complement strand
GTCGTCCACGTCACGTAGCGCCACCCACGGCTTGAGCCGCGCCGCGTACAGCGCCTCGGCCTTCCACATGTTCCCGATCCCCGCGACGAGGGTCTGGTCGAGCAGCGCCTCGCCGATTGTGCGACTTTGCCCGGTCGCCCGGAAGCGGTCCAGCATCGCGTCGAGATCGGGGGGCGCCGCCATGATGTCGGGCCCCAGGCGGGCCGTGCGGCCACGCCCGAGCTCGAGCACCGGGCCGCGGCGCTGGACGGCCTGCCACTCGGCGCCGCGAAGCACGAGCCAGGGCTTCCCGAGGATCGGCCTGCCCGCCGGCTCAACCCGCCAGCGTCCGTGCATGCGGAGGTGGCTCCGGACGACGGTGCCGTCCTCGAACGTGAGCAGGAGGTTCTTGCCCACCGCCTCCACCCGCTCGAGCCGGTGGCCGTCGATCCGCTCGGCGATGCCGAGGAGCGCAGCCCTGGGATGCGGCGAGTCCGCGCGCACGATGTCTCCCTCGAGCACGCGAAGGCGTTCCGCCGTGCGATGGATCGCATCTCCCTCAGGCATGGCTAGCCCCGCAGAACAGCACGCCGCGGGCCGGCGAGAAAGCCCGCCTCGAGGAGGAGCGGCATGATCTCGGTCTCGCCCACGGGCTGGCCGTCGAAGCGCTCGACCGCGAGGCGCTTCTGGCCCCGGGTGCGCACGTGCGCCACGAGGGCCTCCAGAGCCGACCGGAGCCACTCCGGATCCGGATCCCGCAGCGGGACGAGCGAGCGGCCCCCGCGTTCGACGTAGAGAGCAGGCGATCCGCCGAGCAGGACGACGTAGGCGCCGGCAACCCGCGCGGCACGTGCTCCGGCCCGCTTGGGCCAGGGGATCGCGGCTCCATAGGGCTGGGCAGGATCGGCAGCAGCGAGCACCAGAGGGAGGGGCTCGTCGGGATGCTCGCGCAGGCGCTCGACCGCGCCGGGAAGCGCGAACTGCGCCCCTCCAAGTCCCTCTACGAAGTAGCCGCGGCGACAGACGCCGAGCGTCTCGAGGTTGCGGAGCTCGCGGTACACGGGCGCGTACCCGCCGGGAACCCCCTCGCCGCGGACACCGTCGCGAGTGACGATGCCCTGGCGCTCGAGAAGCAGCTCCGCGAGCGCGCGGGGATCCGGGTCGCCCGCGAAGATCGGCGCGGTTCCGGCCCAGCGGCCCTGAGTGGCGGTGATCGCGTCGGCCCGGCGGCGCGAGAAGCGGCGCGGCTGCCGCTCCGGCCGGGGCGTCTGGAACCGGCGCGCTGCGCGGAGCGGCTGCCAGGCGTCGTTGGTGACCTCGCCGGACCAGACGAGCTCCCAGAGGGCAGGCAAAGCGGTCTCGGCGTCGAGTCCGGTCTCGCGCAGCAGGTCGAACCAAAAGAGCGCGCTTCCCTCGAGGGCGGCGCGGATGCGGTCGTACTTCTCTCCCTCGGGAGGCGGCAGTGTAGCGGGCCGTCCGAGTGCGGGCGCGTCCTCGCGGAAATAGACGGCGACCCGTTCGAGGCCGGCGCCCACCCAGACGACCTCGCCGGAGGCCGTCAGCTGGTCGAGCTCGGCAGGCTGGAAGCCGGGCACGCGCCGCGGAAGGATGTCGGTTTCCCAGAGAGAGACCGGTAGCGAGACGCCCTGAAGCGGCACCAGCGCTTCGCGAAGCGTCGCGCGACGGTCGATCCCGTGCCAGGCGGGCAGGAACCGGCCGAGCGCCTCCTCGTCGACCGGCTCGACCTCCTTGCGCAGGGCGGCGAGGCTGGCGCGGCGCAGCCGGCGCAGCACATCGGGCTCGCACCATTCCCGCTCCGTTCCGCCGGGCCGCAGCTCGCCCCGGACCAGGCGGCCGTCGCGTTCGAGCCGGCTCAGCTCCGCGTCCGCCCGCTCACCAGTCAGCCCGAACCGGGCGGCCGCCTCCGCCGTCGTGAAGGGCCCGCGTCCGCGCGCGAAGCGAACCAGGAGGCTGCCGAGGGGATCCTCTCCGGACTCGAGGAAGGCATCGGGAAGGCCGGCGGGCGGCATCGCGCCGACCGCATCGCGGTAGCGTCCCGCGTCCTCGGCAGCAATCAGCCGAGCCTCCCCGCGCACGCGGATCTGCACCGCACGCCGCTCGGACTCCAGCGGCTCGGCAAGCGCAGCGTCGTACTCTCCGGGGCGCAGATCCCCTCTGCGGAGCAGGAGATCGTGGAGCTGGTCGGGGCTCCTGGGCGAACCACGAAGCTCCTCCTCGACCTGCTCGAGGGCGGCCGGGTCGATGAGGTCGCGCAGCTCCTCCTGGCCGAGCAGCTCCTTCAGCAGGTCGCGGTCGAGCGCAAGAGCCTGCGCTCGGCGCTCGGCGAGCGGCGTGTCGTCCTCGTACATGTAGGTGGCGACGTAGTCGAAGAGGAGCGAGGACGCATAGGGCGAGGCCGTCGCGGTCTCCACCTCGACGAGATCGATGCGGCGCTGGCGGAGGGCGGCGAGCAGCTCGCGCAGCGCAGGCAGGTCGAAGACGTCCTGCAGGCACTCCCGGTAGGTCTCGAGGATGACCGGAAAGTCGGAATAGCGCCGGGCGACTTGCAGGAGCCCCTGCGCCTTGAGCCGCTGCTGCCAGAGCGGTGTCCTCTGCCCCGGCCGTCGGCGTGGGATGAGGAGGGCGCGCGCCGCATTCTCACGGAACCGCGCCCCGAAGAGTGCGGTTCCGGCGAGCTCTGTGACGACCAGCTCCTCCAGCTCGGCGGGGTCGATGAGGACGTCGTCGATCGGTGGGGGCGCGTCCGCGTCCGGTAGGTGGAGCGCGATGCCGTCGTCCGACCAGATCGCGTTCACCTCGAGCCCCAGCGACTCGCGCAAGCGCGCGGCAAGAGCGAGCGACCACGGAGCGTGCACCCGGCCGCCGAAGGGCGTGAGGATGCAGAGGCGCCAGTCGCCGATCTCGTCACGGAAGCGCTCGACGACGACCGTCCGGTCCGAGGGGATCGCGCGGGTCGCCTCCTCCTGCTCGCGGAGATACGTGAGCAGGTTCTGGGCGGCGCGCTCGTCGAGCGAATGCTGGTCGGTCAGCCGACTGACAGCGCGCTCGTCGTCCAGACCGACGAGCTCGCGCGCGGTGCGCCCGATCGCCTGCCCGAGCTCGAACGGCCGGCCGACGCCCTCCCCTTTCCAGAAGGGGACGAGGCCGGGGATTCCGGGTGCTGGCGACACCAGCACGCGATCGCGCGTGATCTCCTCGATTCGCCAGGTCGAAGCGCCGAGCAGGAACGTCTGGCCGGCGCGGGCCTCGTACACCATTTCCTCATCGAGCTCGCCGACGCGGCCGCCGCCCTCGACGAGGTAGACGCCGAAGAGACCGCGGTCGGGAATCGTGCCGGCGTTCGTGACGGCGAGCCGACGCGCGCCTTCGCGACCCCGGACGAAACCGCGCACACGATCCCAGACGATGCGCGGACGAAGCTCGGCGAACTCCTCCGATGGATAGCGACCGGCCAGCATGTCCAGGACGTTCTCCAGCTGTTTGCGCGAAAGGTCTCGGAACGGATAGGCGCGCCGGACGAGCTCGTGTAGCTCGTCCACCGAAATCTCCTCGTCGGCCGAGATCGCGACGATCTGTTGCGCCAGCACGTCTAGCGGGTTTCGCGGCACCCGCGTCTCCTCGATGGCACCCTCCCGCATGCGCTCGGCGACCACCGCCGATTCGAGCAGGTCCGCTCGGAACTTGGGGAAAATGCGCCCTTTCGAAGGCTCGTCGAGCCGATGACCGGCGCGCCCGACCCGCTGCAGCCCGCGCGCCACCGACTTGGGCGACTCGACCTGAATGACGAGGTCGACGGCGCCCATGTCGATTCCGAGCTCGAGCGACGACGTGGCGACCAGAGCGGGGATCTCTCCTCGTTTCAGCAGCTCCTCGACCTCCACGCGCTGCTCCCGCGCCAGCGAGCCGTGATGCGCACGGGCGATCTCGCGCTCGGCCAGCTCGTTCAGCCGCAGGGCGAGCCGCTCGGCCAGGCGGCGGTTGTTGACGAAGACGATCGTCGAGCGGTGGCTCTCGACGAGCCGGAGGAGCTCCGGGAAGATCGAGGGCCAGATCGAGTTGGCCTCACCAGGCTCGCGCATGTCATCCACGGGAACGACGACGCGCAGGTCGAGCTCTTTCGCGCGGCCCGCGTCGACGAGCTCGATGTCACGCCCACCGGAGACGAACCGCCCGATCTCGTCGAGCGGCCGCTGGGTTGCCGAAAGCCCGATGCGCTGCACGGGCTCGGCGGTCAGGCGCTCCAGACGTTCGAGGCTGAGGGCGAGATGGGCGCCGCGCTTGGTGCCGGCGACCGCATGCACCTCGTCCACGATCACGAAGCGGACCGTGCGGAGCGTCTCGCGCGCCCGGGAGGTGAGGAGAAGGAAGAGCGACTCGGGCGTCGTGATGAGGATGTCGGGAGGATTGCGCACCATCCCCGCGCGCTCCTTCGCCGGGGTGTCCCCGGTGCGAACGCCGATCGTGAGCTCGGAGCCGATGCCGGCGAGAGGGCCGCGGAGATTGCGCTCGACGTCGTAGTTGAGGGCCTTGAGCGGGCTCACGTAGAGCACCTGGATGCCCTCGCCGGGCACGGCGCGGTCGAGTGCCCAGAGAAAGGCAGCCAGGGTCTTTCCCGAGCCCGTCGGCGCCTGGATCAGCGTGTGCTTGCCGGACGCGATCGCCGGCCAGCCACGGTCCTGAGCAGGCGTAGGCGCGTCGAAGGTCTGCTCGAACCAGCGGCGGACGGTGGGGCTGAACGGGGCGAGTGCGCTCACCGTTCCAGCGTATCGCGCCGCCCGAGGGCTACCGGAGGGCGGGGGCGCTGGCGTTGGGTGCTCATCCCTCCTCCCACCCCCAGGCTAGGAGGATCGGTGTCGCGCCGCTGAGCCCGAACGCATCAGAAAGAAGTAGTTATGCGCAGAAAGCTGCACGCGCTAGGATCGGCGCATGCCGACACAAGCCCCCTCCCGCCTCCACTTCACCGGCAACGACGAGGCCGACGCGCTCCTGGCCGGGGAGCCGCTCGCGCTTCTCATCGGCTTCGTCCTCGACCAGCAAGTGCCAGTGCAGAAGGCCTTTTCGGGGCCCCTCGAGCTGAAGCGCCGGATCGGCACACTCGATGCCGCCGCGATCGCCGGAATGGATCCTGGCGAGCTCGACAGCGTCTTCCGTGAGCGCCCCGCGCTGCACCGCTTTCCCGGGACGATGGCGATGCGGACGCAGGAGCTTTGTGCGGCGATCGC
>JAICVP010000068.1 GCA_025935275.1 Thermoleophilia bacterium | reverse complement strand
TCGCCCTGCGAGCCGAACCCTCGCAGCTCGCGGCCTCCGGCGGTGATGGACGCGTCGCGGAGATGCGGCCCCGCGCCCGTGACCGCCCGCTCGAGGTCGCGGGGAAGCCGCTCCTCCAGCTCTGCCACGGTCAGGCCGACGCCGTGGTAGGCGAGTACGGCGTCGACGAGGCCCAGTGATTCCGCGATCCTCGAGAACCCGGGCCCCAGGAGCGAGGCCAGCTCGGAGCGGGCAGCGTCGAGATCGGTGCCGAGCGCTGCGACCTGGGCCGTCCAGGGCTCCACGGAATCGAGCCCCGACTCGCCGGCGCGAACACGCCGAAGCGCCGCGTTGCGCTGTGCGACCGCACGGCTGTAGCTCGGGGAGATCTCCGCACGGCTGGGAAAGACCCGGCCGAGCATGCGATCGAGATAGGCGCGGCGGACGATCGGCCCGCCCTTCACGACCGCGAGCCGCTCCGGAGTGAAGACGAGGGCCGCCAGCTTCCCGCGGAGCTCCTCCGCGCTCCCGAGCGCGGCGCCGTTCAGCCGCACCTCCTTCGCCGAACCCGGTGCAAGGTCGACCTGTGTCTCGAACGAGCTTCGGCCCGACTCGCCGACCAGCCGCACGCGGGCAGCCTGCTCGCCGAACCGCACGAGGCGAGGTTCGGAACGCGTGCGCGGCGAAAACCCTTGCGCACCGACGTGAAGCCCCTCGAGCAGGTTCGTCTTGCCGACGCCGTTCGGGCCGGTCACGAGGACGAGCCCGGGTGCCAGGTCGAGCTCGAGCCCGGCGTAGGAGCGGAAGTTCCGGAGCGAGACGTGCCCGACGATCAGCCGGCGAGCCGGATCGGCATGATCAGGTACAGGAAGTCGTCCGACTCCCCGAGGATGAGCCCCGGCCGGAGTGGGCTGATGAGCTTGAAGCGAACGGCGTCGTCGCCCACCGACTCGAGACCGTCGCGTAGGAACTCGGCGTTGAATCCGATCTCGATCGTGTCGCCCGTGTACGACATCGGGAGCGACTCGCGCGCCTCGCCCACGTCCTGTGTCTGCGCGGAGACGGTCAGCTCCCCGCTCTCGAACCGCAGCCGAAGCGGCGACTTTCGCTGCGCCATGAGCGACGCGCGGCGGACGATCTCCAGGAACTCGTCGCGCGGAAGCTGGATCTCGGCCTCGAAGGTCTCGGGGAGAAGCTGCTTGTAGTTCGGGAACTGGCCGTCGATCCGCCGGGCCGTGAGCCAGACGTCGTCGACCCCGAAGACGATCTGATTCTCCTGCACGCCGATCGAGATCGTCCCCGCCTCGCCGCCCTGCCCGACCCGCAGGAGCTCGGAGAGAGCCCGCGCCGGCACGATCGCCTCGAGCTCCTGGCCCGGCCCCTTGTCGAGAGCGGTCTCCTTGACGCTCAGCCGATAGGAGTCCGTCGCGGCCATGATGAGCTTCTCGCCTTCGAATCGGACGAGGATCCCCGTGAGCACCGGACGCGACTCGTCACGTGACGACGAGCGGCTGACACGGGCGATGGTCTCGACAAAGGCTTCCTTGTCAACCGTGAATGCCGTCTCGGGATCGATCTCGGGCAGCCGCGGAAAATCCTCGGCGGCGTACGTGTGCAGCTTGTAGGACGCCGAGCCACACGTGACCTCAGCGACTCCCTCCTCGGCACGGTGGCTGATGGTGACCTCGCCTGCCGGCAGGAGACGCACGATGTCCACGAGCAGGCGTCCCGGTACGACCACCGCCCCCTCGTCCTCGACCTGCGCGTCGAGCGACACACGAAGGGAGATCTCCATATCCGTTGCGGACAGGTGGAGCTGGCCGCCCCCGGCCCGCAGCATGATGCCGCCGAGGATCTGGACGCTCTGGGTTCGGGTCGACACCCCACGGCCGGCGAGCTGAAGCTTTTCTGCGAGCTCGTCCCTGCCGCACGTCACCTTCATCGTCGTACTCACAACGGTATCGATGCTTGCCATTTAAAAAAACCTCTTCGTAGTCATAGGGAGTGTGAACGACGGGGAAGACGGGGTGTTTCCGCATGATTGCTGAGAATCAGCGGTGGATGGTATTTGTGGACAAGAGCGACTTGTCGACAGGGCCGCGTCCCCACGGAGCGCTGTCCCCATGTTCGAGCCGCTTTGCACAGGGAGTTGTTCACCGGGGTTGCTTGATCCTCGCCGTGAGCTCCTGGACGAGGTTGTAGACGCTGCGGTCTTCCTGGATCAGCTTCGCGATCTTCGAGGTCGCGTGGATGACCGTGGTGTGGTCGCGCCCGCCGAACTTCTTCCCGATCTTCGGCAGAGAGCTGTCTGTGAGCTCCCGGCAGAGGTACATCGCCACCTGGCGGGGGTAGACGATCTGCTGCGAGCGGCGGTCGCCGGTGAGCTCCTGCAGGGAGATGCCGAACCGCTCGACGACGGTCTCCTGGATGCGCTCGACGGAGACCTCGGGCAATTCGCCCTGTGGAAAGACGTCCTTGAGCACTTCCTGGGCCAGCTCGACGGTCATCGGCCGGCCGGTAAGGGACGAGAAGGCGACGACGCGGGTGAGCGCGCCCTCGAGCTCACGGATGTTCGTCGAGATCCGGCTGGCGATGAAGGTGAGGACCTGTGAGTCGGGCACGTGGATGGCGTCGGTCTTCACCTTCTTGCGGAGAATCGCGATGCGGGTCTCGAGGTCGGGCGCCTGGATGTCCGTGATCAGCCCCCACTCGAACCGGGAGCGGAGGCGCGCCTCGAGGGTGGCGATCGCGCGCGGAGGGCGGTCCGAGGAGATGACGATCTGCCGGCCCGCCTCGTAGAGGGAGTTGAACGTGTGGAAGAACTCCTCCTGGATCCGCTCCTTGTGCTCGAAGAACTGGATGTCGTCGATCAGGAGCACGTCGTAGTGGCGATAGCGCTGCTTGAAGCCCTCGATGCGCTTGTCGCGGAGCGAGTTGATGAAGTCGTTCATGAAGATCTCGCTCGTCACGTAGCGCGCGGAGAGGTTCCGGGAGTGCTCGCCGACGTAACTCGCGATCGCCTGCAGGAGATGCGTCTTGCCGAGGCCGGTGCCGCCGTAGATGAACAGCGGGTTGTAGGCCTGCGCGGGCGCCTCGGCCACGGCGAGCGCCGCCGCGTGCGCGAAACGGTTGGACGACCCGATGACGAAGAGGTCGAAGGTGTACTTCGGGTTGAGCCCCTCGCCGAAGCGGGCGGGGGCCGGAGACTCCGGCTGCTGCGACTCGTCGAGCTCGCGCACCGCGAGCCGCACGGCCCGGTCGGTGCCGACGGTCTCCCTGATCGCCGCGTGCATGAGGTCGAGGAAGTGATCCTCGATCCACGTGCGCGTGAAGTCGTTCGGAACGGCGAGAACGAAGTGCTCACCGCTGAGCTCGATCGGCGCGGTGTCGGCGAACCACGTCGTGAAGGTGGATTCGCTCAGTGCGTCCCTGAGGCGGTTCGAGACCTCGGTCCACAGTGATTCCGCGCTCAGTTCAGCAGGGCGTTGCACGCCGGCTTGTTGCTCCCTCCGCCAGACTCCGGGAAGCGGCGATCATAGCAACGCCGCTGAGGGCCCTCAACGCTTGAAAACATGCGGCTCCGAGGCGAGAAAAGCCACAGTGAGCAGGCATTTTCTTCCTTTCCACAGCAGTCTCCACAGCTGTGGAAAGGTGGGTCAACCCCTTCTGCGATGCGGTGTTGAGCCTGTGGATTTCGTCGCGCTCGAATTTTGTGCTCAGTGCGCGCACGACGGCCACCTCGGAGCCGGTCCGCGCTCCTCCTCTTCTCTATACTGGCCGTGGCCGGCGCGACCGGCCGCACACATCTCTTCTCTTCTCGCCTCGTGAAACGCACTTTCCAGCCGAACGTTCGACGCCGGAAGCGCCGGCACGGATTCCGCGCGCGGATGTCGACCCGCGCCGGCCGCGCGATCCTCAAGCGCCGCCGCGCCAAGGGGCGCAAGCGTCTCTCGGCCTGAGCCGGGTTGAAACGCCGCCACCGCCTTTCCCGCTCACGCGACTTCGACGCCGTCTACCGGCATGGGCGCTCCACGGCCACGCGCTACCTCGTTCTCTACGCGTTTCCGCGCGAGGAGGCGGACGAGGTGGGCCCGCGGCTCGGCCTGGCGGTTTCGCGCCAGCTCGGAGGTGCCGTCGAGCGGAACCGGATCAAGCGGCGGCTCCGAGCCGCCTTCGAGCAGATCGAGGGCGATCTTCCTGCCGGGAACGACTACGTGCTGATCGCCCGGCCGGGTCTCGGCGAGGCGATCGAGAGCCGTGGGTTCGACTGGCTCGGGGAGCGCGTGGCCGAGGTCTTCCAGAAGGAGCGCGCGACGGCGTGAGCTCGATCGCGATCCTCCTCGTGCGCGGGTACCGCAGGGCCCTCTCGCCCTTCGTCGGTGCGACCGCCCTCGGCAACCCGCGCTGCAAGTACCACCCCTCGTGCTCCGCGTACGCACTCGAGGCCTATCGTGAGTTCGGCTTCCTGCGGGGAACGGTGCTCGCCGTGTGGAGGCTCTTGCGCTGCAATCCATGGAGCCACGGCGGCGTGGACCATGCGCGCGACCAGCGGATCTTCCCGGCCAGGAGCCGCCCGTGATCTTCGCCATCGCGAATCCGCTGCGGCCGATCGAGAACCTGATGACGACGGTCCTCGAGTGGATCCATTCCACGATGGGCCTCCCGTGGGCGTGGGCGATCATCGTCCTCACGCTCATGGTGCGGATCGTGATCGTCCCGCTGACGGTCAAGCAGATCCGCTCGATGCAACACCTTCAGGCGCACGCCCCCGAGCTCAAGGCGCTGCAGCAGAAGTACAAGCACGACAAGCAGCGCATGAACGAGGAGGTCATGAAGTTCTACCGGGAGAACAAGATCAACCCGGCGGCCTCTTGCCTCCCGATCCTGATCCAGATCCCGGTCTTCATCTCGCTGTACTACGTGCTGCGGGACTTCGAGAAGGAGGTCTTCCCGCAGTACCCGGGCTCCGACCTCGGCTGGCTTGGGATCGTCCCGAACATCACGACGAACATCACCGACCACTGGTCGGGCTGGCTCCTGCTCACGATCTACGTGGTCAGCCAGGTGGCCTCCACGTACTTCATGTCGACCACCATGGATCCGCGCCAGCGCTGGATCTTCATGGCGCTGCCGCTCGTCTTCGTCCTCTTCATCGTCAATGCCAACTTCCCGGTCGGGCTGCTGCTCTACTGGGTGACGACGAACCTGTGGACGGTCGGCCAGGGGCTCGTGACGAGGCGGCTCATGCCGAAGCCGCCGGTGCCGGCGAAACGCTCGTCGCGGACGCCGCCCAAGGCCGAGCCCGCCGGAGACGGTGCCACCGAGGTCGGCAAGGCGGCGCAGCCCTCGCGCGCCGCCGCGCCCGGGCAGCAGCGAGTCCGGCGCCGCAAGAAGAAGGGCCCTCGGTCAAGGCGATGAGCGAGACCGAGAGCGAGCGCGAGCTCGACGAGACAGAGGTCGAGGCGACCGGCGAGACCGTCGGCGAGGCGAAGTGGTCGGCCCTACGCGAGCTCGAGCGCCGCTTCCCGGGGATCGACAAGTCGGCCGTCAGCTTCGCCGTGCTCTCCGAGGGGGAGCGAGGCCTGCTCGGCGTGGGTTATGCGCCGGCGCGGGTGATCGCCAAGGCGGGCGCCGTACCGCCTCCTTCCGAGGCAGGCGACGAAGAGCCCGACTCCCCGGCCGCGCGCCTCCGGGAGCTCCTCGATCGGGTCTGCGCCTCGCTCGGCGCTCCGGTCCGCATCGACATCCACGAGGACGAGGAACAGCTCGTCGCCACGCTCACCGGCCCCGACCTCGGGCTCGTGATCGGCAAGCGCGGACAGACCATCGACGCCATCCAGTACCTCGCGACCGCGATCGTCTTCCGCGGCATGGAGGAGCGCAAGAGCATCCTCGTCGACGCGGCCGGCTATCGCGATCGGCGCCGTGCCACGCTCGAGCAGCAGGCCGACCGGGCCGCTTCGGAGGCGATCGCCGCCGGCGAGTCGGTCTCGCTCGATCCGATGTCGGCCGTCGAGCGGAAGATCGTGCACGTGCACCTGCAGGAGCGCGAGGACGTCGAGACGGCGAGCGAGGGCAACGAGCCCAACCGCTTCGTCGTCGTCCGTCCTGTCTGACGAGCGGCTCCACCGCTGGCTCGCGGCGCTCCTCGAGACGCCGGGGCTCACCGCGATCCGGGATGCGGATGAAGCTCGCAAGAAGCTCCTCGACGGTGCGCTGGCGGCCGCCGGCCTCCTCGGCCAAGGACCCGTCGTGGACGTCGGCTCCGGCGGAGGGTCGCCGGGGATCCCGCTGGCCTCGGCCAGGCCGGACCTTCATTTCGCTCTCCTCGAGGCGAACCGGCGCAAATGCGACTTTCTCGGGGAGGTCGCTGCCGGGTTCGAGAACGTGTCCGTGACCTGCGAGCGGGCGGAGGAACACGCGGCCGGTGCAGGCCGCGATGCGTACGGGACGGCGGTGGCGCGCGCTCTCGCCGCTCCGCCGGTGGCCGCCGAGTGGTGCCTTCCACTGGTGCGATCCGGTGGTCTGGCCGTGCTCTTCGTCGGGCCGACCGCGGATCTCGACGCCGTCTCGAAGGCCGCCTCAGAGCTCGCCGCGGAGGTCGAGGAAAGCCCTGCGGGCTTCATCCTCCTCAGGAAGACGGGGCCCACTCCGGAGCGCTTCCCCCGGCGGCCCGGGGTGGCGAAGAAACGTCCTCTCGCCTGACTAGGGTGCAGACGTGGGGACGATTCTCGCGCTCGCCAACCAGAAGGGCGGAGTCGGCAAGACGACGACCGCCGTGAACGTCGCCGCCTGCCTCGCCGAGGCCGGCGCGAAGACGCTCGTCGTCGACCTCGATCCCCAGGCCAACGCGACCTCGGGCCTCGGCGAGCGCGCGAACGGCACGTCGTCCTACGACCTGCTCGACGGCGCACCGCTCGAGGAGATCGTCCACACGACCCGCTTCGAGAATCTCGACGTCGTGCCGTCGAAGCCGGAGCTTGCCGGCGCCGCGGTCGAGCTCGCCGCGCACGGCGACGGGGAATCGTTCCTGGCCGGAGCCCTAGAGCCGGCGCGTCAGACCTACTCGTACGTCTTCGTCGATTGCCCGCCGTCGCTCGGGCCATTGACCGTCAACGGGCTCGCGGCGGCAGACCGCGTGCTCGTCCCGGTGCAGTGCGAGTACTACGCCCTCGAGGGGCTCGCTCAGCTGCTCCACTCGGTGGAGCTCGTGCGCGCGCGGCTGAATCCCAAGCTCGCGCTGGCCGGAATGCTCCTGACGATGGTGGACGGACGCACGCGCCTTGCGGCCGACGTCGCAGCAGAGGTGCGACGCCACTTCGGCGAGCTCGTGTTCGACGCCGTCGTTCCGCGAAGCGTCCGCCTTGCGGAAGCTCCGAGCCACGGCCTCCCGATCACCGCGTACGACCCGGCCTCGGCCGGCGCCGACGCCTACTACCGCGTAGCGAGCGAGCTTGTCGACCGCACCTAACCGACGGGGCCTCGGCCGCGGCCTCGAAGTCCTCATCGGAGGCGGCGCTTCCTCGGCCGAGCTCCTCCAGATCCCGCTCGGCTCGATCCGTGCGAACACGCGCCAGCCCCGGAAGCACATCGATGCGGACGGGATCAGCGGCCTGGCGGATTCCGTCCGTGCCCAGGGCGTCATGCAGCCGGTCGTCGTCCGGCCGGCGGAGGGCGGCGGCTACGAGCTCATCGCGGGCGAGCGCCGCTGGCGTGCGGCCCGTGCGGCCGGGCTCGCGACCATTCCCGCGCTCGTGCGGGAGAGCGACGATCGGGAGTCCCTCGTCCTGGCTCTCGTCGAGAACGTCGCACGCGAAGATCTCTCTCCGATCGAGGAGGCGCGTGCGTACGCCGTGCTCATGGACGAGTTCACGCTTTCGCTCGGCGAGGTCGCGGAGCGCGTCGGGCGGTCGAAGCCCACGGTCTCGAACCGTGTGCGGCTCCTCGAGCTCCCCGAGGATGTCCTCGGCCTCGTGGAGCGCGGCCTGCTCACCGAGGGGCACGCACGCGCGATCCTCTCCGTCCCCGGCCATGACGAGCGGCGGGCGCTGGCGCGCAAGGTCGTTGCGCAGGGCCTCTCCGTCCGCGCGACCGAGCGCGCAGCACGCTGGGCGGGCGCCCAGACGAAGCCACGCAAGGCCCGGCGG
Organism: Thermoleophilia bacterium; assembly: GCA_025935275.1. GTDB lineage: Bacteria > Actinomycetota > Thermoleophilia > Gaiellales > Gaiellaceae > DATEOR01. The sequence goes on along the minus strand of JAICVP010000068.1, from coordinate 1,046 downwards.
ATCGACCCGGCTCTTGCCGAGCAAGCCCGGAAATTGCTCGAGGCCTCGACGGGCGCGACCGTGAAGGTGACCGACACGCGAATCGAGATTCCATTCGCCGACGAGGTCGCCCTCGCCGAGATCGTCGAGTCGCTCGAGGCCCGTAACTGAACCCCCGGGCGGCTCGTTGTGCGTAAGTGCGGTCCTGGCAGGACATCGAGGCTCTCGAGGCCATCAACCAGGATGAGCTGGTGCGCCAGGTCGTCCTCCGTATGGCCGGCCTTGCCAGGGGCGGCCGCCTTCCAGGCTTCGTCGCAGCCGTCGGCGCGGACGCGGAGCTCGATGCCGAGACGAAGGCGACGGTGCTCGAGCTGGCGCGCGACGAGACGTTCCTCCTAGCCTGCGAGGACTACATGCGCGCCACCGCCTATCTGCATTAGGGCGCTCGCTACAATGCGCCCGGCTCGGGCGATTAGCTCAGTTGGTTAGAGCGCCGCTCTGATAAGGCGGAGGTCCCTGGTTCGAATCCAGGATCGCCCACTTCCGGGCGCCGAATCGCGATCTGCTGGGCTCGCCCGGTGTTTGTGGAGCTCGGCAGATTGAGAACCGAGCCAGTATGGTGTCGGCGGGACTGCGGTGAAGGTTGGACTGGTAATAGGGGTTGGGGCGTTCTGGCTTCTGTGTGGTCCCGCTCTCGCGCAGACGCCGACCCCTGACCCGCCTCCTGCCCCTGCCCCTGCCCCTGCTCCTGCTCCTGCCCCACCGCCGCCGACGAGCGAGCCGCCCCCGCCCGTCGAGGCGCCCTCCGAATCGTCGACTTACCACCCGCGAAAGCATCCTCGAATACGCCGTGAGGAGAGGCGGGTCGCCCAGCCGGACCTGGGGCCGTTCCACCTGTCAACCGCCGAGGCCGGGCCCATGGTCCTCGAGCCCCCGGGGGAGCTCGTGAACACGCGCCAGGTGGCCTCCGCGGTTCCCGCAAACACCGTCTCGATTGGGCACACGGAGGGCCCGCGGCCGGTCGTCATCGCTCTTGCAGTCGTCCTCGTGCTCATGTCCGGGGTCCT
>JAICVP010000124.1 GCA_025935275.1 Thermoleophilia bacterium | reverse complement strand
GGCGAGCGCGTCTCGATCGTGATGCTGACGCTCACGAACAACGCGGGCGGCGGGCAGCCCGTCTCCATGCGCAACATCCGCGAGGTCGCCCGGCTGGCGCGCGAGCACTCGAAGAAGCTCGTGCTCGACATCGCCCGCTTCGCCGAGAACGCGTGGTTCATCCGCGAGCGGGAGGCGGGCTACGCGGAGAAGCCGCTCCCGGACATCGTCCGCGAGATGCTCTCCGAGGCCGACGGCGTCCTCATGAGCGCGAAGAAGGATGCGATCGCGAACATCGGGGGCTTCGTCGCCATCCGCGAGGACGAGGTCTTCTTCAAGCGGCTGCAGGCGCGCGGGATCGTCTTCGAGGGCTTCCCCACCTACGGCGGTCTTGCGGGGCGGGACCTCGAGGCGATCGCGGTGGGGCTCAGGGAGGTGCTCGGAGAGGACTACCTTCGCCACCGCATCGAGCAGGTGGCCTATCTCGGCGCGGTCCTTGAGGAACGGGGCGCCGCGATCCTCAAGCCGGTCGGCGGGCACGCGGTGTACCTGAACGCGGGGCGGATGCTGCCCGACATCCCGGCGTCTCAGTTTCCGGCGCAGGCGCTCACGGGCGCGCTCTACCTCGCCGGCGGGGTGCGCGGAGTGGAGATCGGATCCGTCATGGCCGGCCGCGACCCGGCCACAGGCGAGAACCGCGTGCCTTCACTCGAGCTCGTCCGCCTAGCCGTACCCCGGCGCGTCTACAGCTCGCGCCAGCTCGAGCAGGCCGCGGACGCTGCGGCCGAGATCGTGGCCGACCCGGGTGCGGTGCGCGGGCTCGAGATGACCTCCGAAGCGCCGGTGCTGCGCCACTTCACGGCCCGCTTCAGCCCGGTCGGTTAGCGATAGGATCCGCTCCGGTGCAGACGCTCCGGCGCACGCCTCTGTACGAGCGCCACGCCGCTCTCGGCGCGCGCCTCGTCCCCTTTGCCGGCTGGGAGATGCCGGTGCAGTACACGTCCATCGTGGGCGAGCACCGCGCGGTGCGGACCTCCGCGGGCGTCTTCGACGTCTCGCACATGGGGCAGCTGCGGATCGCCGGAGACGGCGCGCGCGATTACCTGCAGGCGCGGCTTTCGAACGACCTCGACAGGATCGGCGACGGCGAGGCGCAGTACACGCTGCTGACGAACGAGCAGGGCGGGATCGTCGACGACCTGATCGTCTACCGGCGCGGCGAAGACCAATTCCTCCTCGTCGTGAACGCGTCGAACGTGGAGCCCGACCACGCTGTCCTTTCCGAGACAGACGACGTGTCGGCGGACTGGGCCCTGCTCGCCGTGCAGGGGCCCGAGGCCCTGAGCCGGCTCGGGATCGAGGTGGAGCCGTTCACCTTCCGCGACGATCACGTCCTCGGCGTTCGCTGTCTGATTGCCGGCACCGGGTACACCGGAGAGCGCGGCTGCGAGCTCGGCTGCGCCGCCGATGAGGCGGTGCGCCTCTGGGACGCGATCCTCGACGCGGGCATCGTCCCCTGCGGCCTGGGTGCGCGCGACACGTTGCGGCTCGAGGTCTGTTACCCGCTGCACGGGAACGACATCACCCCCGAGCGCACGCCGATCGAGGCCGGCCTCGGGTGGGCCTGCGCGCTGGACAAGGAGTTCACGGGCGTGGACGTGCTGCGCCGCCAAAAGGAGGAAGGCACCCCCGAGAAGCTCGCGGCCTTCGTCATGGACGACAAGGGAATCCCCCGCCAGGGGATGGCGATCGACGAAGGCGGCACGGTCACGTCGGGGTCGCTCTCGCCGATGCTCGACCAGGGCATCGGGCTCGCCTATGTCGATGCCGGTCTGGCCGCGCCCGACACGAAGGTGACCGTCGACCTCCGCGGGAGGCCCCGCGCTGCTCATATCGTGAAGAAGCCGATCTACAAACGGGAGGAGTAAGTGGCTGCGGACGAGTCGTATCCGGAAGAGCTGAGGTACCACCGCGAGCACGACTGGGCGCGCGTCGAGGGCGACACGGCCACGGTCGGCATCACGTGGTACGCGCAGGATGCCCTCGGCGAGCTCGTGCATTTCGAGCCCCCGGAAGAGGGCGCCTCGGTCGCAGCGGACCAGAGCTACGGCGAGGTCGAGTCCGTCAAGGCCGTCTCCGATCTCATCTCGCCGCTCTCCGGTGAGGTCGTCGAGGTGAACCAGGTCGTCGTCGACGAGCCGGAGAAGGTCAACGACGACCCGTACGGCGACGGCTGGCTCATCAAGATCCGCCTCAGCGAGCCGTCCGAGGCCGAGGGGCTTCTCGACGTGGCCGCGTACAAGGCGCTGCTCGAAGAGCAGTAAGCGTGCGCTACCTCTCGCTCACGGACTCCGACCAGGAGGCGATGCTCGCCGCGATCGGGGTCTCGTCCGTGGAGGAGCTCTTCCAGGACATCCCCGGGGGGCTTCGCCTCGACCGGCCGCTCGACCTCGAGCCCGCCCTTTCCGAGCCGGAGCTCGTCGCCCACCTCGAGGAGCTCGCCGGGAGGAACTTCCACACCGGCCGGGAGCTCTCGTTCCTCGGCGCGGGGATCTACGACCATTACGTGCCCGCGATCGTGGATGCGATCCTGGCGCGCGGTGAGTTCCTCACCGCCTACACGCCCTACCAGCCGGAGATGAGCCAGGGCGTCCTCCAGGCGATTTTCGAGTACCAGACCGCGATCTGTGAGCTCACCGGCATGGACGTCTCCAACGCCTCGGGGTACGACGGCACGACCGTCGCCGCCGACGCCTGCTACGTCGCCAAGCACGCGACCGGGAGGAACAAGGTCGTCCTCTCGGAGGCGCTCAACCCGCAGGTTCGCCAGGTCGTGAAGACCTACGCGCCGGGGTTCGGGCTCGAGGTCGTCGAGGTTCCGCACACGGACGGCAGCACCGATCCGGACGACGTTCGCAAGGCCGCCGCGGACGCCGCCTGCGTCATCTTTCAGCAGCCGAACTTCTTCGGCTGCCTCGAGCCGGCTCCGGAGCTCGCTGCCGCGGCGAACGAGGCCGAGGCTCTCGCCGTTGCGCACGTCGACCCGGTCTCGCTGGGAGTTCTCGAGGCGCCGGGCCGCTACGGCTGCGCGATCGCGATCGGCGAAGGCCAGGGCGCCGGCAACTACCAGTCGTACGGCGGGCCGCACTACGGGTTCATCGCCATGCGCTCCGACTTCATCCGGCGCATGCCCGGCCGCATCGTCGGCGAGACGACCGACACCGCGGGTGAACGCGGCTATGTCCTCACCCTGCAGACCCGCGAGCAGCACATCCGCCGCGAAAAGGCGACCTCCAACATCACGACCAACCAAACGCTCCTCGCCCTCGCCGGGCTGGCGCACCTCTCTTGGCTGGGCCCGCAGGGGCTGCGCGAGCTGGGGGAGACCTGCATGAGCCTCGCGGCCTATGCGAAGGATCGACTCGGACTTCCACTGGTGTTTCCCGAACGGACAACGTTCAAGGAGTTTGCCGTGCGCGTCGGACGCCCGGCCGAAGAGGCAACTCGCGTCGCGCGCGAGCAGGGCGTCCATCCGGGCTATGCCCTGAAGCGCGACTACTCGGGAATGGAGGACGCGCTCCTGGTCTGTGTGACGGAGAAGCGCACGCCTGCCGACATCGACCGGCTCGCTGAGGTCCTCGCCGCGTGAAGCTCATCTTCGAGAAGTCGCAGAAGGGGCGGCGGGCAGGCACGTTGCCGAGCTACGACCTTCCGCCCGCGGAGGTGCCGGAGGAGCTGCGACGGGCCGAGCAGCCGCGCCTACCCGAGCTCGCGGAGCCGGAGATCGTCCGCCACTTCACTGCTCTCGCCGACCGGACCTTCGGCGTCGACACGGGCTTCTACCCGCTCGGCTCCTGCACGATGAAGCACAACCCACGGGTGAACGAGCGCGTGGTCGCGCTGCCGGGCTTCCGCGACCTGCATCCGCTCCAGGAGGAGGACGGAGCGCAGGGGGCGCTCGAGCTCATGTGGCGGCTGCAGGAGATTCTCGCCGAGGTGTGCGGGCTCCACGCCGTGTCGCTCCAGCCGGCCGCCGGATCGCAGGGCGAGCTCACCGGCCTCATGCTCATGCGCGCCTACTTCGCGGACCGTGGCGAGGCCGAGCAGCGCAAGGTCGTGATCACGGCCGATACCGCGCATGGAACGAACCCCGCGAGCGTGACGATGGCCGGGTTCCAGCTCCAGAAGGTCGAGACCGACGCGCGCGGGAACCTCGATCTCGACGACCTGCGCGCCAAGGTGAACGAGGAGACGGCCGGCCTGATGCTGACCAACCCCTCGACGCTCGGGCTCTTCGACGAGCACATTGAAGAGGTCGCGGAAATCTTTCACGAAGCCGGCGCGCTTCTGTACTACGACGGGGCGAATCTGAACGCGGTTTGCGGAATCTCGAGGCCGGGCGACATGGGGTTCGACATCGTCCATATCAACCTGCACAAGACCTTCTCGCAGCCGCACGGGGGCGGGGGGCCCGGGGGCGGGCCGGTCGCGGTGCGCGACATTCTCGAGCCCTTCCTGCCGGCGCCCACCGTCACGCGCGACGGCGCGGAGTTTCGGCTCGACTACAACCGGCCGAAGTCGATCGGGAAGGTGCGCGGGTACACGGGGCCGTTTGGCGTCTTCGTCCGTTCATATGCCTTCATCCGCGCCTACGGGCCCGAGCTTCGCCGCATGTCCGAGGTCGCCGTGCTGAACGCCAACTACATGCTCAGCCGCCTCAAGGGCACGTACGACCTTCCCTTCGAGCGGCTCTGCATGCACGAGTTCGTCCTCTCCGCGCGGAACCTCAAGCGCGACCACGGCGTGAACGCGCTCGACGTGGCGAAGCGGCTCATGGACTACGGCTTCCACCCGCCGACGATCTACTTCCCGCTCATCGTTCCCGAGGCGCTCATGATCGAGCCCACCGAGACCGAGCCGAAGGAGACGCTCGACGCCTTTTGCGACGCAATGGAGAAGATCGCGGAGGAAGCCGCGAGCGACCCCGAGATCCTCAAGGAAGCACCGCACCGCCGGCCGGTCCGCCGCCTCGACGAGGTGAAGGCGGCCAAGCGGGCGATCGTGAAGTACGGATTCGACCAGCACCCCGATCTCCGCGGGGAGCGGGCCGAAGGCGAGGCGGTCGAGGCGCAGAAGGGCGCATGACCGACCGCGTCTGGTCTCGCCGTGACCTTGAGGATCGCGTGAACGTGCTCCGCGAACGCCACGACGGCGACGCCTTTGCGGCTGCGATCGCGGAGTTCTCCGAGGAGCTGGGCCCGGAGGAGCAGAAGGACCTTCGGGATATCTTGCTGGAACGCTCCCGCGAGCATGCGGCGAGGAACGCGGCGCTCGATGAGCGGCTCGACCAGGGCGGCTGGCTGCGGCGGACATTCGGGAAGATCGAGGACGCAGAGCGCCGGCAACGCGAGCGCTTCGAGCGGCAGACCCGCCGGCGGCGCTGACGATGGAAGTCCGTTCCCGCGACGACGCCGAGGCGTTCACGACTCTCGACGGCTCGACGATCCGGGTCCTGCTTGATTCGGCGCTCGGAGGCGCGGCGAACCAGAGCCTCGCCGAGGCCAGCCTTGCAGCCGGGCAGTCCACGCAGCGCCACTACCACGCGCGCTCCGAGGAGATCTATGTCTTCCTCGAGGGCGGCGGCGAGATGGAGGTCGAGGGCGAGGCGCGCGAGGTCGGTCCCGGCGATTCGGTCCTCATCCCGCCCGGCGCCTGGCACGAGCTCACCGCCGGAGCGGAAGGCGCGCGCTTTCTCTGCTGCTGCGCGCCGCCGTACTCGGATGACGACACGTTTTTCGCTTAGCTACCGTTGAGCACCGTGATCGATCTCCGTTCAGACACGCTGACGCAGCCGACGCCCGAGATGCGGCGCGCCATCGCCGAGGCGGTGGTCGGGGACGAGCAGAAGCGGGAGGACCCGACCGTGATCGAGCTCGAGGAGCGCGCGGCGGAGCTCCTCGGCCATGAGGAGGCGGTCTTTCTCCCGACGGCGACGATGGCGAACCAGATTGCCCTCCGCACGCTGACCGAGCCGGGCGACGAGGTGCTCGCCGAGGAAATGGCTCACGTCTTCCGGTACGAGCTCGGTGGGCCCGCGGTGCACTCCGGGCTCGTCATGAAATCGCTTCTGACGACGAAGGGGATCTTCAACGCCGAAGATGTCCGCGAGGCGGTCAACCCGCCGGGTGACCTGCACACGGCCCCGACGCGGCTCGTCTGCATTGAGAACACCCACAATGGCGGCGGCGGGAGGGTCTGGCCGCTCGCCCATCTCCGTGAGGTGGTCGCCGAAGCCCGTGCTCACGGGCTCTCCGTGCACCTCGACGGAGCGCGGCTCATGAACGCCGCCGTCGCGAGCGGCACTCCGGCTGCGGAGTACGGGCGCGAGTTCGACACGGTCACGCTCTGCCTCTCGAAGGGGCTCGGCTGCCCGCTCGGCGCGGTCATCGCCGGCTCGCACG